>DASUNJ010000668.1:0-2621 GCA_036277235.1 Thermoanaerobaculia bacterium
ATCGGTCGAGAGCGTTGCCGCCAGGATCAGGTCCGGCGCCTCCCCGGCCAGCGCTTCGAGGGCTGAATCCGCATCCTCCACGCTGGCGTCGCGCTCGATGGCCAGCAGGCCGAAGTCGGTGATCGCCCGATCGAAGCCGGCCTCGGTGTAGGCGTCGACGCCTCCCGCCTGGTGAAAGAGGAGCCCCACGGTGGGCGGCGCCTGGCCGAGCGAAGTGAACGCCCACGCTCCACCGCCGACGAGCACCGCGGCCGTTCCGACAAGACCCATCAACCGGTTGCGGCTGCGCCGTTCCAGGCGCCGCACGTCGGCGGCGCGTGATTCGGCCTCAGCCGCCGCGCGTGCACGGTGTTCCTGCGACCGGTTCAGGAACTCGCGCTCTCGATCCGTCAGCTCCAGCGCGCCGTCCCGGCCAAGGCTCGCGAACTCGTCCAGCCGGACGCCGCTCAGCAGATACCCGTCGTTCCGACCCGACTCCTCCCATTCGGCGAGCGCTGCGGTAAACGTCTCGTGGCGCCGCAAGGCTGTCCGATGGCGGTCGATCCAGGCCGCGAGCCGGTCCCACTCCCAGAGCAGGGCCTCGTGGGCGACCTCGACGATCGCCGCGCCGCTGCCATCCTCGCGGTCGAACGACAGGAGCCGATGCCGGCCGTACGTCTCGAGCACGCGGGACAGGGCAACCGCATCCAGGTCCATGGCCGTCAGCTCGGCCAGGGGCAGCCGTCGGCGTGAATCAGCGGTGCCGCGGCCGGGACGAACCAGCCGCAGGAAGACCTGCGTCGCAGTCCGCTGCTCGTTCGTGTCCAGGCTCGCGAACAGCTCCTCGGCCCGGCGGGACAGGATGCCCTGCAGGCCGCCGAGCCGCCGGTAATCGGCCAACGTCAGGCGCTTGTCCGTGCGATGGTCGAAGAGCTCGGTCAGCGCGTATTGCAAGAGCGGTAGAGCGCCGGGCTGGTCGACCGTGTCGGCGATCAGGCTGGCCAGCAACGCCGGCTCGATCGCGACGCCTGATCGCTCGGCGGGCCGCACCACCGCTGCCTCCAGCTCCTCGCCGGACATCGGCAGGATGTTGACGACGCCGGGCAGGAAGACGCGCGCGAAGGTCGGGAACAGGAGCGGGCGGTCGTAGAAGTCAGCCCGCAGCGTGAGCACCGCGGCCAGGCGGCCGTCGCCGCTCGTGACGGCCCGGGTCAGCGACGCCAGGAAGCCGCGCTGCAATGGCTCGTCGCCGCTCGAGAAGAGCTCCTCGAACTGGTCGATCACCACCAGGCGCCGTGCGGCGGGGTCGGTCGTGGCGGTCAGGGCCTCGAGCTCCTCCAGGCCGGCCCGATCGGGGCCGATGGTCGTCGTCGTCCACCGGTCGAGGCGCGGGATGAGCCCGGCGGCGACAACGCTCGACTTTCCGGATCCGGACGGACCGACGAGGGCAACCAGCCGCGTTCCCTGGTCCAGGGCTTGCTGGAGTCGGTCCACCAGCCCGCCTCGGCCGAAGAAGTCCTGGCTGTCCTCCTCCGTGAAGGGCCGCAGCCCCTTGTACGGGTTGCGTGGCGCGACCTCCGGCGGTTCGGGCGCCGAGCGCGGGGCGCCCAATCCAGGGTCGTGGAGGATGATCTGCTCATGGAGGCGCTGGAGCGGTGGCGAGGGATCCAGGCCGAGCTCCTCATCCAGGAGCTCGCGCAGCTTCTGGTACGTCCGCAGTGCCTCCGCGTGGCGGCCGGTCCGATACAAGCCCAGCATCAGGAGCTCGCGCGACCGCTCGCGGAGCGGATCCTCCTGGAGCGCCGCTTCGGCCAGCGAGATCGCCGATCCCGGGCTGCCATCCGCCAGTTCGGCGCTGGCCAGCTCTTCGATCGCGTCCAGGTGCAGGTCGTGCAGCCGCCGGATGTACGGCTGAGCGAAGTCGTCATACGTGAAGTCGGAGAGCGCCGGTCCGCGCCACAGCCGGAGGGCGTCCTGCAGGAGTGCCACGCCAGCGGCGCGTCGGCCGTCGGTGAGGGCCCGGGCCCCCTCGGCAACGAGGCGCTCGAAACGTCGGGCGTCCACCTCGTCGGGGGAGACTTCGAGCTGGTAGCCCGGGGGCCGGGTAACGATGGCCGCATCGCCAGCCACCGGCTGCAGGATCCGGCGCAGCTCTGAGACGTAGATCTGGATCGAATGCAGCGCGGTTCGGGGAGCCGCGTCTCCCCAGAGCAGCTCGACCAGTCGTTCCGCGGGCACGAGCTCGCCGACGTGGAGGAGCAGGACGGCCAGAACAGCGCGCTGCTTGGGCGAGCCGAGCGGGACGGCGACCCCGTCGCTCGTTTCCGCCGCCAGGGAACCCAGGATCCGGAAGCTCATCGGTCCAGCTCGGGGAGCGTCGTGAGGCTCACGGATCCTAGGTGCCCGATTCAGCGGCGGTCAATGCGTCAGCGCAGCACCAGCGTCCCTGTCAGGTGATCGTCGATGCCTTCGGCATCGCACGCATCGTTGGGGAAGTAGGTGCCCACCAGGTTTCCGGCGCCGCGGAGGCCAACGTACGCCCCGGTGCCGCCGATGACGCTCCAGGCGCCGCGGTCCGTGCTGTTGCACGGCATCACCTGTGCGTTGATGCGCAGGGTGAATGTCCCCGAGCCATCGGCGCA
>DASUNJ010000669.1:0-9229 GCA_036277235.1 Thermoanaerobaculia bacterium
GAAGAGATGTCTCGGTGCCTTTCGCGCCGCGAGCTGCTCGCGGCTCTCCTCCTCTTCGCGCTCCTCACGCTCTTGACACCCAGCGCTCTCGGCGCCCATGTGGCGCAACTGAGCGGCCGCGAGCTCGCGGCGGCCTCCTCCAATGTCGTCGTAGCCGTGGTGGAGAACCGCGAGGTCCGCTGGAACTCTCCGCACACCCTCCTCATGACGGACTACACGCTGCGCGTCGAGGAGCGGCTCCGTGGCGCGACGCCTGAGCGGTTCACCCTCACCATGCCCGGAGGCACCCTCGGAGATATCACGGACGAGACCTGCACCACGGTCGAGCTCGAGCCCGGCGCGCGCTATCTCCTCTTCCTTGGCGACCTGGACCGCCCCAGCCTGTCCCCGATCGTAGGGGCCCGGCAGGGCATCTTCCGGGACAGGCAGGGCTTCGGCGAGATCGTGGCTGCCGCGCGCACCCTCGTGGACAAGACGCCGTTCGCTCCGCGGCCCGCGTTCCAGGAGGACGCCTCGCTGCCCGCTAAGACCTGGGTGCCGCCGTCCCCGGACGGCGTGCGCTCCATCCGGGCGCCGTTCGTCTATCTCCAGCCGGCGCAGCGTCCGATCGTGGTCGATCCGCTCCCGCCCGGGAGCCCTTTCTCCCCGGCGGACCAGCACCAGTTGGCTTATTGGAACGTCTATGCCGGCGACCTCTTCCGCGTCTCCGCCAACCCCTCGCAGACCTGGGCCTTCGGCAACGACGTCTTCGACTTCGCCGGGTTTCCCAACGACCAGCAGATGACCGAGCAGTTCAAGGTGACCTGGGAGGACATCGGCGCGAACGTGCTGGGCGTGGCCCTCGTGCGCCGCCGGAACGGCGCCGTGGTCGAGGCCGACGTGGCGCTCAATCCCGCGAGGACCTGGACCCTCGATGACAGCGAGGCCACGACTCGCGGCGAGGCGTACTCCTTCAAGGAGGTCATGACCCACGAGATCGGCCACATGTGGGGGCTCAGGCATCCGTTCGAGACCCAGGACGCGTGGTGGGACTCGGTAATGCAGTACAAGTCGAAGGTCTTCTACCTCGGGACGATCTACGCCGACGACGCCATGGCCGTGCGCAGCGCCTTTCCGCCCGGCGCCGCGATCCGCGACGGGCTCGTCAGCTCCTACGTCACCTACTGGGAGAACCAGGACGCGGTGCTTGCCACGTACGACCCCGCCGGCCCCAAATCGCCAAACGCCAAGGCCGGCGGCAGCTTCAGTCTGAACGGACCGATCAAGATCGAGAACGTCGGCACCGTTCCACTCGCGAACCCCAAGGTGGAGGTCTACCTCGTGCCGAAGCGCTTCAGCTTCGAGGGGGCCGTGCTGGTCAAGACGGTCCGTGTTCAGGGCATCCTGAAGACCGGAGCCACCAAGCAAGTGAACGTGGGCAAGATCCTGATCCCCGCGAAAGTGCCGCACGGGACCTACTGGCTCGGCTACTACCTGCGCGATTCCAAGGACCGCTACCCGGCCAACAACGGCGCTTGGAGCAACGCCGATATCACGCTGACCGTGAAGTAGAATCGGCGGGCTTCCAACCAAGGAGCCCGCATGCCCCATAGCCTGGACCGCCGCCGTTTTCTCGCCCTGCTCTCCGCCATGGCCGCGGCCCCGGCCGCGCTCGCGCAGGAGGAGAAGAAGGGGACCATCACCCCGGAAATCCTCACGGACGCCGAGAAGGCGATCGGCCTCGAGCTCTCCGGCCCTGAGCGCGACCTCATGCTCAAAGGGCTCGATGAGCTCTTGGAGGACTACAGGAAGATCCGCGAGGTGCGGATCGACAACAGTGTGCCGCCGGCCGTGAAGTTCGACCCCGTCCTGCCGGGCATGGATCTAGGTGGCAAGGGCTCGTTCCGTCTGAGCGCGGCCGGCGAGATCCCCTCGGCGGCCGCGGAACAGCCGTTCCTCACCGTCACGCAGCTTGGCCGGCTCCTCAGGTCCGGCAAGGTCACGTCGGTCGGCCTTACGAAGATGTACCTGGATCGGCTGCGCAAGCTCGATCCGGTGCTCCACGCGGTCATCAGCTATACGGAAGAGCGGGCGATGGCGGCGGCCGAGCGCGCTGACCGCGAGCTCGCCGCGGGCAAGGACCGCGGTCCTCTGCACGGCATCCCCTGGGGTGCCAAGGACCTCCTGGCCGTCAAGGGCTACCGCACCACCTGGGGCTCCGTCCCGTTCAAGGACCAGGTCATCGACGAGGACGCCGCGGTCGTCGAGCGGCTGGATGCGGCTGGCGCCGTGCTCGTCGCCAAGCTCTCATTGGGCGAGTTGGCCTGGGGGGACGTCTGGTACGGGGCCATGACCCGCAATCCCTGGAACCCGGAGCAGGGATCGAGCGGCTCCTCGGCCGGCTCGGCCGCGGCGACCGCGGCCGGCGCCGTGGGCTTCACGATCGGCAGCGAGACGCTGGGCTCCATCGTCTCGCCTTGTACGAGGACGGGCAGCACCGGGCTCCGGCCGACCTTCGGGAGGGTGAGCCGTCATGGCGCCATGGCGCTCTCTTGGACCATGGACAAGCTCGGCCCGATCTGCCGCAGCGTCGAGGACTGTGCCGCCGTGTTCCAGGCCATTCACGGCCCGGACGGCCGCGACACCACCGTGGTGGACGCCCCGTTCCGCTGGGACCCGGAGATGGACGTACGCAAGCTGCGGGTCGGCTATCTCAAGTCGATCTTCGAGGAGAAGCCCCAGGAGGGGAGGGAGGAGTGGCACGCCCTCGACCTCGCGGCCCTGGAGGACATCCGCAAGCTGGGGATCGAGCTGAAACCGATCGAGCTGCCCAAGCTCCCGATCGACGCCCTCGGCCTGATCCTCACTGCCGAGGCTGCCGCGGCTTTCGATGAGCTGACCCGCAGCGGCAAGGACGACCAGCTCGTCCGCCAGGTCGAGCAGGCCTGGCCGAACGTCTTCCGCCAGGGCCAGATGATCCCGGCCGTGGCCTACCTGCAGGCGAACCGCATCCGCACGCTGGCCATGCGCGAGATGGACCGCATCCTGGCGGAGATCGACGTTTATGTCTCGCCCACCTACGGCGGCAACAATCTGCTGCTGACGAACCTGACCGGCCACCCCTCCGTGGTGGTGCCGAACGGCTTCCGCAAGGACGGCACTCCCACCAGCATTACCTTCCTGGGCAAGCTCTTCGGAGAGGGCGAGACCCTGGCGCTCGCAAAGGCCTATCAGGACGCCACAGGCTGGCACCTGAAGCGGCCGAAGCTGGAAGGGCTGAAGCCGACTCCGGACTACCCGCCGAAGAAGGAAGGCTAGAGCGCCGACGCGGGGCGATTATTGCCTAAATCGCGGTCTTGACCTTGGGGATGCTCAGCCGTCCCTCCAGCGCCTTCTCGCGGCACCTTGAGGCCGGGATGGGCGGGCTGAAGAGGTAGCCCTGAACCTTGTTGCAGCCCTGGCTGCGCAGGATTTCAAGCTGCGTCTCGTTCTCCACGCCCTCGGCCACGACGTCGAGCTTCAGGCTGTGGGCGAGGCTGATCACGGCGGCGGTGATCTCGCTGCTTCCCCGGTTCGTGCCGAGGCCGCTGACGAACGAGCGGTCGACCTTGAGGATGTCGATGGGCAGCGTCGTGAGATAGCTCAGCGACGAGTAGCCGGTGCCGAAGTCGTCGATGGCGATGCGGATGCCCAGTTCCTTGAGGCCGCGCATCACGCTCTGGCTTGCCTCAGCGTTCTGCATGGCCAGCGTCTCGGTGATCTCGAGTTGGAGCATCGAAGCCGGCAGCCCGCTCTCGGCTAGCACCTCCTTGATGCGGTCCAGGAGGTCGGGGCGCTGGAACGGCCGGGCGGACAGGTTCACCGCCACTCGCACGTCGGCGCCGTCCTTGTGCCACTCCGAGATCTCGCGGCAGGCGGTCTTGAGCACCCAGAGGTCGACGGCATTCGACATGCCCGTGACCTCGGCCAGCCAGAGGAACTCGGCCGGACCCATGAGGCCGCGCTCCGGATGCTGCCAGCGAAGCAGCGCCTCGACCCCCTCGATCATGCCGGTGCGGGCGTCGAGCACGGGCTGGTAGTAAAGCACCAGCTCGCCGTGCACGAGGGCCTTGCGCAGGTCGTTCTCCAGGGCCAGCCGCTCCAGGGCGTTGGCGTCCATGGTGGGCGCGTAGACCTGGTACTGATCGCCGCCGTGCTCCTTGGCATGGTACATGGCGATCTCGGCCTTCTTGATCAGATCGTCGGGATCGCCGCCGTCGTCGGGGAAGCGGCTGATGCCGACGCTCGACGTGACGTACAGCTCCGTCCCCTGGACCGCGAACGGCCGCCGGATCAGACCCAGGAGCTTCTCCGCCATCTGGGCGATCTTCCACTCGCTGCTCACCACGGGCAGGAGGACGGCAAAACCGTCGCCGCCCATCCGCGCCACGGTCTCGGTCTCCAGGAGGTTGCGCCGCAGGCGTTCCGTGATGGAGCGCAGGATCTCGTCGCCGTAGGAGTGGCCGAGCGAGTCGTTGATGACCTTGAAGCGGTCGAGGTCGAGGAACAGCACGGCGCTGCGGCCGTCCGGCCGGCGCTCCGCGCGGTGCAGGGCGGCGGCAATGTTCTGCACGAGCAGGTTCCGGTTGGGCAGGTCGGTGAGCGAGTCGTGGTAGGCCAGGTGCTCGGCGCGCGCCGAGGCGGCGAGCACCCGCCGGCGCTCCTCTTCCAGCAGCCAGATGACCATGGCCACGCCGAGGAGGAACTGCAGCAGGAAGTCGATCGGCGTGAGGTACGAGAGGTAGCGCGGCGACACCTGGAACGACGAGCGTGCGAGATAGATCGCCAGGTGATGGGCCTCCTGCAGCACGGAGAGCAGGAACGCGCCGGCCATGATGCGCTGGCCCATGCCCGCAGAGACCTCCTCGTTGCCGGCGTTCCACACCCAGTAGCTCGCGATCAGAAAGGCCGCCACCATGCAGAGGGCACGGATCGTCTCGGACAGCCGGATGTCCGCGACACCGTCCAGGACTCCCGACGTGATCACCGGCACCACGGCGAGGGCGACCAGGAGGGCGAGGATCGTGTGCTGCATCCGATGCGGCACGAGCCGGGCCGTGGAGAGCTCGTACGTGCCGAAGAGCAGCCAAGCGATCCGCCAGTAGCCGGCAATCAGGGCGACGAGCGTGAGGGCAGTGGCGAGCGCGGGGGAGAGCGTGCCGCGATGGCCCAAGTGCAGCGTGAGCGCCGATGCGCAGAGCGCGACGCAGAACGCCCCCCAACTCCAGGCCCAGGTGCGCAGGTACTCCCGCCGGTAGAGACGGTGGAATCCCACCAGGACCAGCGCCAGAACGAGCGCGCCACCGGCCTGGGCCAGTTGGCTCACGAGGATGACGAGGCTGCTGCTATCCATTGTTCCGCCAGCTATCTTAAACGAAGCGGGGCCTTTTGGGGTCGCCGCCGTCCGAAGGGACCCCTTGAGGGTAAAGGAGTTGGGGTGAGGCGCACCTTTTTCCGGGGAGGGACGAGAGGATGACTTCCAATGCGGAGATCAAGCGCCGCAACCCCGATCAGGTAGAATCTACTCATGGTCAGGAGCTACACGGCGAAGTACACCAAGATCGATGCGGGCTACATGGGGCAGCTTGTGGAGTGGCCCGAGGTGATCACCGAGGGCGGCGACATCGAGGAATGCCGCGCGATGTTGCGGGACGCGCTCCACGAGATGGTCATGGCCTATCAGCAGCAGGACAGGGAGATTCCCTTCGGGAACGACCTCTTCGAGCAGGTGTCGATCGAGCTGGAAAGTGTCCGTCAAACGGCGTGACCTGATCCAGTACCGTACCTGGAGCAAAGCGGGTTCCGCCTGCTTCGGGAAGGTGGCAATCACTCCATCTACACCAACGATGCCAAGACCATCCCGGTCAAGCGGCATAGCCAACTGGACCGAATCACCGCGAACGAGATCTGCAAGCAGGCGGGACTGCCTCCGAAGTTCTAGCTGCTCCTTACGGCCCTTGCTAGGCGAGCTCGTGCAACTGCTGGAGCGTGCCGTTGAACAGGTCGAGGTCCACGGCGCCTGAAACGCCCGCGACCGAGCCGGTCTGGGAATGCTGCCAGAAGAGCCAGGAGGTCCAGCCTTGGGGCAGCAGCGGCTGGGCGGCATAGTCGGCCAGCCAGAGCGGATAGCGGGTGAGTGTGAAGTCGGGCTCGTGCGAGCTCCAGAATCCGGGAGCGGTGTAGAGGATCGGCTGGCGTCCCGTTGCCTGCTCCACGATTTGAAGCCAGGTGGCCACCCCGCTCCAGATCTGCGCGTCGCTCACTCCGGCGGTGGTCTCGATATCCAGGACGGGTGGGAGATCGCCTGTGGCGATCTGTACCGTGGCGAGGAAGTGCTGCGCCTGGGCCGTCGCATCGTCGTTCGCCTCGAAGAAGTGGTAGGCGCCCCGCATGAGACCGGCGGCCTGGATGCCGGCCCAATTCGTGGCGAACTGCGGGTCCAGGTAGGTGATCCCCTCCGTCGCCTTGGCGAACGCGAAGGACATCCCGGCCTGCGCGACCTGCTGCCAGTCCACGACTCCCTGGAAGTGCGAGACGTCGATTCCCTGCACGTCGGTGCTCATAGACAGATCCTCCCTCCTGATTGTGGACGTTAGGATAACCGACGCTGCGATGATCGCCTACCCCAGCGAGCGAAATCTCCCTGAAGCACGACGAGCTTCCGTATGAGCTCGTATTCCACCGCGACTAGAGGAACTTACGTCACTGCTGCCAATCACCAATGTAGTAGAACGCTCCCCATGCATCGTATTCAGGGAACTCTTGGCGTGTGGCACGCTGGGCCTGGGCGAATGCGTCCAGACGTGCTCTTCCGCCGAGCAACTCTTTGTAGAAGGTGGTGAAAAATCGCTCTGCGGGCTCCGCTCGGGCCTCCCACAAGGTACCGATCAAGGTCTTCAATCCACCCATCAACAGGTAGGCAGGGATTCCCCGCAGGTTGTCGGCCGGATCGAAACGACCTAACACGCTCTCGCAGGCACTCAGAGTGAGGACTTCCAGGCCGCGTAGGTCGAGTCCGATCAATTCATAAGCAAAGAAACGCCCATCCGATGCCGCCTCCGGTGCTAGATACAGGCACTGGAAGGCCGGCGCATAGCTGTTGTGCGTACCATGAGTGGATAGGTGTACGTAAGGCGCCGACTGCAGAGCCGCAACCAAGCGGCCACGAGTGGCTTCCTCTTCGAGCACTTGAGGGGTGCCGAAGATCGACGCTACGGCTTCAGTTTCGCTGATCGATTGCGGTAGCGGGTCCTGCTGGAAAAGGTTGAACTGCTGGAAGCTGATGCCCATGGCGACGGATGATGCGCTACGGGTTGGAGAGGTAGGCTGGGAAACCTGCTCCGTGAGCAACTTGATATGGGGAAGGTAGGTAATGATCCAATCCTCAGCCAAGGATCTTCCGTCAGGTCGCCTTATCAGGTGAAATGGAAAGTAATGCAATGGCCCGTGAGGTATAATGCAGAGATGATCCTTACCCTTTGCCCCGAGCGCGGCCAGCTCATCGAAAAAATCACCAAAGAGTAGATGCTGGCTGAATTCCAGCTGCTCCGCGGCTTGCTTGGAAACGGATTGGCCAGGAAATACAGGGTACTGCGTGATAAAACGTCTCAGGGAGAAGGTTTCTAACCCCAGCGGCGGCACGAGCAGCTGCGGTTCGGCCCCTACACCGGCCCACTTGTTTTCGATGACCGTAGGGATATGGACGGCTGTGATGGATTGATTTGTGAATACCAGCAGGTTGATTGCCACGTGATCCGCATCCGCCGTCTGGGCAAGGTAGTAGTTGATGAGCACGGTGCGCGCATCCAAGGCTTGGATAATCTGATTTGGTGTCACATATGACACCTCAGTGCCTGCCGCAGAAAGAAGCTGATTATTCAGGTGCGTATCGAAGCTGTTCTGGAGATTGTGCAACCGTTGCTTGGAATCAAGGCCTGTGGATTGCTCCTGCTCCTGATCGTACGCCGTCAGAGCCAGATCTGCCAGTAAGGACTGGACCTCCTCGAGGGTCGTAGAGCCGGATTCCGGTTCCAAGGTGGACTCGACCTCGGAGATACGCTGGAGCAGGGATGCGCCACGTGGGTCGCTACGCGGGTCTGGCCGATTATCTTCCTCCAACGAAGCTGCGAAGCGCAATCCCTTGGCTAGCTGGTACAGGTCGTTCATTGCAATTGCGCTAACTTCGTCCTGCCCAAAGGTAAACAATTGGGAGTTGATCTGGCGGTACATCTTCTGAAGCAGGCGCGTGGCCGCCGGTCCGATCATTCGCTCCAACGCGAGCGCCACATGCTGCAGCTGGTATACCAGATTGGCTGCCGTCGTCGGATCGCTGGCGCCGACAACGTCAGACAGGTGTGTCAGAAGGTCCAAAGACCGATTGGCCAACCCTAGTTGCAGTAGGAGCTGTATCGCCTGAGTGTAGGCAGCCGCGCTGTTCCCATAAGCTCCCTGGTTATAAGCTTCAGCGCCCAGGTTGGCAAGAAGGCGGCTACGCTTGTTGAGTATTGCTTCCGGATGTTTCTGGAAAATTTCGGGAGCCAGTTGCTCGACCTGATCTAAAATTTGCAAGCCGAAGGCCTCCTGGTTCTTGTTGGCGGCCGCGATGACCAGGTGCAGGAGATGGGCACCCATCGTCGACGGGGACCATTTTCTTTCATCGGATCGGTGTCGCAATCTTTGAAGGGTATCTTGTATGGAGTCTGTCGGTTGGGAACTCTCGAAATCGCCAGCGTAGAGGCCCATGATCAAGCGGAACTCGAGATTCCAGGCTGCTACAAGCAACTCCTCGTTGTCAAGGCGGCGGATCAGGCTCAGAATGCCCTGCACCCGTTGAATCGCCTCTGCAGGCCGCTCGCGCCCGAGAAGCTGCGCGGCCCGCAAGGCTAGGTCCACCGCCCGACGGTCCCCCAACTGGCGGGCATGATCGGCAGGGACTTTCCCTAAGAACAGACTCTCGAGCCACTGTGCGTGGTGTTGCGGAATGGGCGCATGATAACGGTCAAGGGTCTCTATCATGTCCAGCATTGCTGCCGGATCCTCGTCGCTATCCAGAGCATCCATTGCGTCCATGGCGGTCCGGACGATTTCATCGAGTTGAACCGTCGCGTCCTGCAGAACGCCATGACGCCAGTCAAGGTCGTTGACCAGAGCCTTGAGCGTCATGCCTTTCTCGTGGCCCTGGCGAAAACCGACGGCCTGGCGCAAGAGCGCC
>DASUNJ010000670.1:0-2656 GCA_036277235.1 Thermoanaerobaculia bacterium
TCGGTCACGGTGGATGGGACGGGCCTCCGGGCCACGTCTGGCAATCAGGGCGAGTATGAAATCCGCGGAGTGCCTGCGGGCGAGCGCACCATACGGGCCCGGCTCATTGGCTATCAGGTAGCGAGCGCCACCCTCACGGTGACGGCCAACGACGAGACCCGCCAGAACCTCACGTTGGCTCGCAGCGCCGTCCAGCTGGCTCCGATCGATGTTGTCATCGGCTCCAGAAGCCGGCACACCGCGTCCGAGGAGCTGGCGGTGCCGGTGGATGTATTCCCCGCGACCGAGCTCCAACAGCAAGGGAGCAGCGAGACCAGCGTCATCCTTCAGTCAGTGGCGCCTTCGATCAATTTTCCGCGCCAGAGCGTGGTGGACGCCGGTGATATCGTCCGCCCCTTCACCCTTCGCGGGTTGAGCCCGGACCATACCCTCGTACTCTTGAATGGCTGGCGCCGGCATCAGACGGCGGTGGTCAACAGCTTCAACTATGGCATGGGTGCCGGCTCCAGCGGCGTGGACCTGAACGCCCTGCCGACAAGCGCGCTGGACCGAATCGAAGTGCTGCGGGATGGAGCGGCAGCCCAGTACGGCTCCGACGCAATTGCCGGTGTTGTCAATCTTGTGCTCAAGGACGGCGCGTTCTCTCCGTTCCTCAATGGCGATGTCGGGCGCTACGCCACCGCCGACTATCCGGATGATGGCAGGACAGTCTCCGTCAACGGGGGGTGGGGTTTCCCGATTGGCCGGGGATCGTTGGGGCTCTTCGGGGAGTTCCGCGACCGGCAGCCTACCAATCGTGCCTGGGCCGACACCGGCGAGGACGCCGGCACGGGTGTGGAGGACGTCATCGACGAGAACGGGCAGGTGATAGAGAAGAACAACCCGGTGCCCCAGCCCAACCATCATTGGGGCGATGGACTCGAACAGGATGTTCTGGGGTTCGCGAACTTTCGCATGCCTCTGAATGAGGCGGGAAGCAGCGAGATCTACAGCTTTGGAGGCTATAGTCACCGCGATGGGACGGGGAACGGATACCGCCGGTACGATGACGACAATCGGAACTGGCCGGAGATTTATCCGCTCGGTTTCCTTCCCGAGATCAACGGCAGGCCAACCGATTACTCCGCGGCAGCTGGTCTCCGCGGCGTGGTGTCAGGGTGGAACTACGATCTAGGTGCCGAGTTCGGGCACAATCATTTCGACTACAATATCCGCAACACCCTCAATGCTTCGCTTGGTCCCTGCCTGGACGTACCCTGTGCTCCAGGAGCCGACCGGGTGCTGGGCACGGCCGACGATCCGGGAATTCCTAACCAAACGTCGTTCTTTGCCGGGCGTGTCCTGCGAGAGGAGCTCGTGACCGGGCTGAATATTGCACGTCCCGTGAGCGTTGGGCTTCCTGCGCCACTCAACCTGGCGTTTGGAGTGGCGTTTCGCCGCGAACGATATGCCATACGCGAAGGTGAGCTGGCTTCCTACATCAACGGCTTTCACTTTGATCAGGACAGTGCGGACGTCGCGCCGGCCGGGTCATCGGTATTTCCCGGGTTCACGCCCACCGATGCCACCAACCGGAATCGGACCAACTTCGGTGTCTATGCCGACGCCGAAACCAACCTGACGCCTCAATTTCTGGCGAATGTCGCAGGCCGGCTCGAGAGTTATAGTGACTTTGGCGAGCGAGTCACCGGCAAGGTGGCGCTCCGCTATCAGCCATCGCAGCGGGTAACCTTCCGAGCCGCGGCCAGCACCGGTTTCCGGGCGCCCGGTTTGAGTCAGATCGCCTTCGGCAAGGTGACCACAAACGTGATCGCCGGAGAGTTCATCGACGTCGGGGTCTTCCCCGTTGATCATCCGGTTTCCCTGGCACTCGGCTCCAGGCCGCTGGAAGAGGAGACGGCTTTCAATTTCAGTGGCGGCGTGGTCGTTACGCCCGTGAACAATCTCACGATTACGGCCGACTACTTTCACATCAGGATCAATAACCAGATCCTGCTGGGCGCGACCTTTGACGACCCTGCGACTCTGGGGATCCTCAGCGCCGCGGGGTTCAGCACCATCCAGGGAGTCCAGTATTTCACCAACGGTCTGGATACTCGGGCCCAGGGTGTAGATATCGCCGGCAACCTCAGAGTTCCGGCGGGAGGGGGCGGCACGCTCGACCTTACGGCCTCGTTCAACGTCACCCGCAACAAGATCAGGAACGTGGATCCGCTGCCGCAGGTGCTGATCGATGCCGGATCCACCGAGCCCGGACTGCTCGACTCGGTCACGGCCATCGGTATCGAGGACGAGCGCCCTGACTGGCGCGGAACGCTGCAGGCAAACTTCACCGCAACCCGGCTCAGCGCCCTCGGGCGTCTGAGCTACTACGGCGGGTTTTCCTCGGCTCAGCCTGGCTTCTGCGACCTGTGCCGGGAGAACTACGGCGGGAAAGCGTTGGTGGACGCCGAGGTGGGATACCGCTTCAATATCTTCAAGCTCGCGCTCGGAGTTCGTAACCTGTTCGACACCTATCCAGATCAGCCCAGCTCGCAGGTCGTCGTGGACGATGACGGCAGCACGGCCAAGGATTTCAACGACAACTTCGGCATCTTTCCCTGGGCGGCCGCCTCACCATTCGGGTACAATGGCCGGTACCTGTACGCGAGGACGG
>DASUNJ010000671.1:0-3593 GCA_036277235.1 Thermoanaerobaculia bacterium
GAGAAGAAGTTTTCGATGCCTCATGTGACCTCCCTTCCAGGCCAGGGAAAGGCGAGGTCCGTGCCAGGGCGAACCGGAATCTACAACTCGCTGGAAAGATTGAGCTTGGATCGGAGCGCCTTCCCGCGGAGCCGTCCGCCGGAGACATCTGCTGTACGCCGGCAGTGCACCGAATGTCCTATACTGACTCCCGATGAAGATCCTCCTGTTTGGTGCCACAGGGTCGGCCGGCGGCAGCGTCCTGCGCGTCTGTCTGGAGACGCCGGCTGTCGAAGAGGTCCGCGCGATCGTCCGCCGGCCGCTCGGTCTCGCGCACGGCAAGCTGCGCGTGTTCATCCACGGCGACTATCTGGACTTCGCTCCGGTCGAAGAAGCCTTCATGACCGTCGACGCCTGCTTCTACTGCCTCGGCATCTCGGCCACGCAGGTCTCCGCCGAGAAGGAGTACCGGGTCATCACTCACGACTTCGCCCTGGCCGCCGCGCACGCGCTGAAGGCCCACAGCCCCGGCGCGGCGTTCCACTTCATTAGTGGACAGTACGCCCGGTTGGATAGCCGCATGATGTGGGCGCGCGTCAAGGCGGAGACCGAGCGCGACCTGAAGGAGGTCGTCGACACGGTCTGCTGGCGGCCGGCGTTCATCGACGGCGAAACCTCCCAGAGCGCGCCCTGGATTCTCCAGGCGACGCGGCCTCTCTTTCGCCTGTTGAGCCCCCTCCGCAGCCTCTACGTGTCCGGCAAGGATCTCGGACGCGCGATGGTGCGGGCCGCCGCCGAGAACGTGCGCGGGCGGACGATCGAGAATGTGGAGATCCGCGATATGGCGGATCGCGCTACCCGGACTTGAACTCGTTCAAAATACCCCTTGACACCCGCGGGGGCCGCGCGTACCCTCTTCTTGAACGCGTTCAACTTGAGCGCGGTGAAGGGAGAGGCGATGAAGATCGTAATCCCAGGCGGCACCGGCCAGGTCGGCACCGTGCTCGCCCGAAAGTTCCAGGCGGACGGCCACGACGTCGTCGTCCTCGGCCGCTCGTCGAGAGATTGGCCTGCGGCGATCGATGGGGCGGACGTCGTGATCAACCTCGCGGGCCGTTCCGTGAACTGCCGCTATACGAAGAAGAACCGGGACGAGATCCTCGACTCCCGCGTTTCGAGCGTGCGCGCTGTCGGGCAGGCCATCCGGGATGCGAAGCGTCCTCCTGCCGTCTGGCTCCAGGCGAGCACGGCCACGATCTACGCCCACAGGTATGATGCCCCCAACGACGAGACATCCGGCCTGATCGGTGGCACGGAGCCCGACGCTCCAAAAAGCTGGCGCTTCAGCATCGACGTGGTCACGGCGTGGGAAAGGGCGCTCGACGAGGAAGCGACTCCAGGCACCAGAAAGGTGAAGCTCCGCATGGCCATGGTGATGAACCCGGACACGGGCAGCACCTTCAAGACTCTGCTGACCCTGGTGCGCCTCGGGCTCGGCGGCAGGGTCGGAGATGGCCGCCAGTACATCTCCTGGATCCACGAGATCGACCTCATCCGGGCGATCTACTGGCTCATCGACCGGGAGCACCTGGAAGGCGCGGTGAACCTGGCTGCCCCGGAACCCCTGCCCCACAAGGAATTCATGGCGGCTTTGAGACAAGCCTGGGGCGCTTCGATCGGCCTGCCCGCGACGAAATGGATGCTGGAGATCGGAACGGCCCTGCTTCGCACCGAGTCGGAATTGATCCTGAAGAGCCGGCGGGTGGTACCGGGCCGGCTGCTCGAGGACGGATTTTACTTTCAATATCCTGAATGGCCGAACGCTGTCAGGGAGCTGTGCCAGCGAGTTCGGAGGGAGCACTGACCATGCGATTCCCAAAAGTCCACGGAATCATCCGCCGGAGGCTGCTCGTCAACTTCCGGGTGGAGCCGGACGTGATCCAGCGGCATCTGCCGGCGCCGTTCCGTCCGAAGCTCCACGACGGCCATGCCGTCGCGGGCATCTGCCTCATCCGCTTGGAAGGCATCCGCCCGAAACGAGTGCCGCAGATGCTCGGCCTCTCCAGCGAGAACGCGGCCCACCGGATTGCGGTTGTCTGGGAGGACGGCGGAGATACGCGCGAAGGCGTCTACATCCCCCGGCGGGACACGGGATCGCTGATCAGCCACTGCGGCGGCGGCTGCGTCTTTCCCGGCGAGCATCATCGGGCGGAGTTCCAGGTGACCGACGACGGCGACCGCATCGAGCTCCACATGCGCGCCGCGGACGAAGGCGCCCAGGTCGACGTCATCGGTCACGTCGCGCAGGATCTGCCGATCGACTCGATTTTTCGAACCGTGAGCGATGCATCGTCCTTCTTCGAGCCGGGATCGCTGGGCTACTCGGTCACGGCCGACGCCCACCGGCTGGATGGAATCGTGCTCAAGACGCACTCCTGGACGGTCACGCCGCTCGCGATCGAAGAGGCGTGCTCCAGCTACTTTTCGGACGAAGCCCTGTTTCCGCCAGGAAGCGTCGAATTCGACTGCGCCCTGCTCATGAGGAACATCGCTCACGAGTGGCACGCCGCGGAGGACATGTATCTTCAGTGATGGCTGTCGTGACCGTACTTGTTCAACGCTTCTTCGAGCGGCAGCTTCCGCACCCGTAGCTGATTGCCGGCGATCTTCTCGGCGCCGTAGGGGTCGATGTTGTCGACCTCGTACTTCTCGCCTTTGAGATCCACGATCAGCACGTCGTAGGTGAAGGCGGTGTCGGTGGTCGCCCGCAGCCAGTGGATGTTGTTCCTCTCATCCGAAATCGAGGAGTGGCTGCCGACGCGCGCGAGTTGATCGACCGTCGGCTCGATGATCATGTGGGTGCCGTCTTCCTCGATCTTTTCGTAGTGCCGAAGCCAGAGGGCGCCCTTGAGCACGTAGTGGCAGGAGACCATGTTGCGGTGGCCGTGCGGGATGATGGCGCGGTCCTTCCTCATCCCGAAAATCTTGCTGTGGAACGCCAGGTTTGCCGGCACTCCTTCGAGCTGCGGGAACTTCACCCATTTCGTGTTGACGCCGAGGTCGGGGTACTCGAAACCCTGGGTGAGCTTGTCGAAGTCGATGCGGGCGAGCAGCTCCTCCAGGCTGACCTGATCGAACAGCTCGGCGCTCTTCGTCTGCCACTGGCCGGGCGTGATCTTCCCCGCCTGGAGGTCCAGGCTCATCTCGTGGAGGCCCTTGAGCCAGTGGCCGGTCACGGGCTTCACCGAGTCGGCGAAGGCGTCCGCCGTGAAGAGCGTGCGGAAGAGGGCGTAGGAGGCGATGCTGCCGATCAGGGACTTGGAGAACTCTCGCCGGTTCATGATCTATTTTCCTACGATCTCCCTGAGTAGCGCAATGTTGTCCCGGTGTCCGGTCAGGTGGGCGGTCACCTTGCCTCGGATGGGATAGCCGAGCAGGTAGAGGTCGCCCACGATGTCGAGGATCTTGTGGCGAACGAACTCGTCGGGGAAGCGCAGCTCGGTGTTGATGACCTCGTCCTCGCCCACCAGGATGAAGTTGTCGAGCCGGCCTCCGGAGCCTAGGCCGAGCTCGTTCATCATCCGGACGTCCTTCAAGAACCCGAAGGTGCGGGA
>DASUNJ010000672.1:0-2969 GCA_036277235.1 Thermoanaerobaculia bacterium
CCTGGGTCTTCAACGATCCGCGGCTCTGCCTCCTCTTCCCGTTCTGGAGGAGGCTCCTGGAGCAGCCTGTCTGCGTGCTGGTCCATCGTGACCCGCTGCCGGTTGCCCGCTCGCTGCAAGACCGCGACGGGCTCGCGATTCCCTTCGGTATCGCGCTCTGGGAGCTGCATGCACGGGCGGCCCTGGCGGGCTCGTTCGGCCTGCCCCGCGTCCTCGTTTCCTATCACGATCTGATCGCCGCTCCCGTGGCCACGCTGCGGCGGCTGCGCGAGGAGCTCGACCGGCTTGGAGTCAAAGGTCTCCGGGAATTGGAGGAGGCCGATGTAAAGCTTTTTCTCGATCCTGCCCTGGACCGCCATCCGCGCGACCCCGCGGCCCAGCGCAGCCATCTCAACGCCTCTCAGCTCGAGCTGCTGGAGTCCCTGGAGAGCGGCGCCGCCCTCGCCCTCGATCCCGTGCCCTCGCTCTCCGCCGGTGCCCGCGACACGCTGGCCGCCCATCGGGACGCTCTCGCGGAGAGGCGCAGGCTCCGCGCAGAGATCGACTACCGCGATGGTGTCATTGCCGGGTTGGAGGTCCGGAACACTCTTCAGCTCCGCGAAGCGGTGGAGCAGAAGGTCGAGCTGCAGGCCTGCTCCGGCGAGCTTCTGCAAACCGAGGCGGAGACGGAAGCACTGGACAAGTTGCTCGCCACCGTCTTCGCCTCGCGGAGCTGGCGCACGGGCCATGCCGCCAGCCGGCTCTTCCGCCTCCTGTTCCGGTCCGCCAGCCCCACCGCTCCCCAGCTGTGGGAGCGGCTGCGGGCGGAAATCCAGGGCCGGCGGCAGAGAAATCCGGGATGAGATCTACCTCAGGATCAAGGCCCGCTGTCCGGATCCGCCGGATCGGTCTGAGCGAGCCGCTCGTCGCCGTCCCAGGAGCCGTCCCCGTCGCGGTCCACGCCGATGCGCTCTCCGGAGCCGGGCGGCACGCAGGTGTACGTCACGGGGGTCAGAGCCCGCAGCGCCGCGGCGGTGATGGGCGGCTGATCTTTCCGGTCTCTCGCGAACAAGCCCGATCCCACGTATAGGAAGCCGGCCTCGCCGTCCAGGATCCTGGCCTTGGCCACGAGATCGCATTCCCCCGCCTCCGCCCTCTGGCGCAGGAGGTCGACGCGGGAATTGACCGCCGCGGAGCTCGAAGCCCTGAGCGTGATCTGCTGGCCCACGGCGGGCGCCATGTTGGTGGGGAATGCCAGGAGGAACGCCTCGAGCTGCCGCCGCTGGACGTCCCCCTCCGGCCCATCCGGGATGCCGTTGTTGCCGGGTCCCACGAAGATCTCCGAGAAGCTGATCCCATGGACGAAGCGGAACACCGTATCGACGTTCCCGTCGTGGAGAAGCCCGAAGCCGCGCACCTGATCTCCCTTGAAACCGTTGTCACCGCCGAGGAACCCGGGGTTTTCGGGATTCCCGAACATTCCGATCTTCTGATACAGGTTGCGCAGGTGAGGAGTCTTCAAGAGCTGTGGGTTGAAGTCGAAGCCCGAGAGGCCGGACGTGCCGAAGAACCCGGGTGCCGCTGTGCCGGGGTTGGCGTTCGGGTCGATCGCGTGGCAACCGGTGCACGTGAGGACGGCGCCGTTGAGCTCCGGAGCCGACGGGATGCCGCAGTTGACGCTGTCGAAGAGCTGCCGCCCGGCGTCCTGATCCGCGGTGAGCGCGTTGTCGATCCTTCGGTTGGGGTTCGGCGGATACGTGATCCGGAGGATGAAGTCCGTGAACGCATCCATGTCCTCTTGCGGGATGGTCGTGTGGCGCCCGAGCAGATCGGGGAACGCCCCGTTGAACTTGTCGAACGCCGCGCGCTCGTCGAAGGCCCCGTTGTCCGGCTGTTCGCTTGACGCGTCGTTGCCGCCGGTGCGGTCACCCCGCCAGTGCATCGGGCCGTGGCTCGCCATGCCGCGCAGGCTCTGCGTCACCATCGGGCCCTTCATCGGATGGAAGACGGGCTCCATGGGCTGCCCCGTGACGATGTTGAGGAGCTCGGTGACGAAGGGGCCGGGGTTGTCGATCGCCTCCCCGTCCGGGTTGCCGAGATCCCATGCCAGGCTGTCGAAATCGCCGAAGACGTGGCAGCTCGCGCAGGAGGAGTCGCCGTGGCTCGACGACAACCTTGCGTCGTAGAGGACCCGGCGGCCGGTAATGACGCTCGGCGGCTCCGGAGTGTGCATCTGGACGTGCGCGGTCTCCGCCCCCGTCGCCGTGTCGACGATCGAGATCCCGTTGTCGAACCGCGTCATCACATAGAGCTGCCTGCGATTTTCGTCGAGGACGAGGCCGGTGGGGCCGCCGCCGCTCACGGGGATGTGGCTTGCCGTGCTCGGCACGAACGTGTCGGTCTCGAGCTGCTTCGTGGAGAAGACCCCCACCTTGTCGGACCCCAGGGCCGCGACGTAGAGGGTCGCGCCGTTGCCGGACACCGCCATGCCCTGGGGCAGGGCGAGGGACCGGTCGCTCTCGGCGTTCGGGATCGGCGCGCAGCAGGCGTCGTAGTCGATGTGCTTGTTGAGGTGCCTCGCCGCCACGCCGCCCCCGGGCGAGAGAACGGTGATGCGGCTCTCGTGCAGGCGGCCACGCAGGCTCTGCCCGGCGAAGGTCCCCGGGCCCTCGAACCGCGCGGTGTTGTTCGCCTCGGTGTTGGCCACGTAGATCTTGCCGTTCACGGGATTGACGGCCATGGTGTACAGGATGGTGCCGACGCCCTGGAAGACGTTGCCCGCTCCCGAGATCTGGCGCGGCGGGTTTGCCATCGCATTGATCACGAACACATCCTTGTCCGGCAGCGAGAACTTCACGAACTGGCTGCGGGGACGGCCGAGCGCGTCGACCCAGTCGGAGCCGTTCCACTTGACGATGGCGCCGACCTCGGGCGCGGGGCGGCCTTCGGCGTTGGCGGCGGGTCCCGGTGCGCCGTCGGGGCCGAAGCCG
>DASUNJ010000673.1:0-4830 GCA_036277235.1 Thermoanaerobaculia bacterium
CCGTCTCCGGCGGCCGTTTTCTTTTCCGTCTCTCCGCTACCGGTTGGTACTCTCCTTGCAAACTCTCTTGTCTGGCAGACATGACGCGGGAGCCTTTCGTGCTTCCGAGAGAGAACTCCGGAGTTGGACCGGATGCGGAGAAGACTTGTCTCGTCGTCGGCGATCTCGTCGGTCGGATATGACCGGAAGGCGAAGACCCTGGAGCTGGAGTTCAGCAGCGGCGGGGTCTACGACTATTACGAGGTGCCACCGGAGGTCTATGCGGAGCTGATGTCCGCGGAGTCGAAGGGGCGGTTCATCTCGGAGCGGATCCGGGGGCAGTACCAGTCCGAGAGGGTTTAGGGCTTCCCCCAGAGATCCTTTTCCGATTTGGCCGGCGCTTGGCGGCGGCGGCCCCGCGAGAGCACGTCGCGGACCTCCTCCAGGGTGGGCGCGAGGACCGCGTTCTGGATCTCGGCCAGCTCGCCGATGCCTTTGAAAGCCAGGTCCACGAGGGCGTCCATCTCCTCCCTGCGGAAGCTGCGCTTCTCTCCCGTGCCCTGGATCTCCACCACCGATCCCCCGGCCGTGGCGACCACGTTCATGTCCACCTCGGCCGCCTGGTCTTCCACGTATTCGAGGTCGAGCAGCGGCACGCCGCCCAGGATTCCCACGGAGACGGCGGCGACCTGGTCGCGGACGGGCCAATCGGAGATGTCGCCGGTGAGGAGGAGGCGCGCCAGGGCGAGGTTGGCGGCCACCCAGGCGCCGGTGATCGCCGCGGTGCGGGTGCCGCCGTCCGCCTGGAGCACGTCGCAGTCGAGGGTGAGCGTGCGGTCGGGCATGGCGGTCATGTCGATGGCGGCGCGCAGGCTGCGGCCGATCAGGCGCTGGATCTCCGAGGTGCGGCCGGAGGGGCGGCCCTGGGAGACCTCGCGCATGTTGCGGGTGTGCGTGGCGCGCGGGAGCATGGAGTACTCGGCCGTGACCCAGCCCTGGCCCTTGTCCTTCAGGAAGTTGGGGACCCGCCCCTCGACGCTCGCGGCGACCAGGACCCGCGTGTCGCCGACCTCGATCAGGACGGAGCCTTCGGCGAACTTGAGGGCGCCCGGCGTGATGCGGACGGGGCGGAGGGCGTCGGCGGCTCGGCCGTCGGGGCGTTTTGCAGTCATGCGCGCATTCTAGTGCTTTCCCTTCATCCGGACGGCGCAAAGTCCCGTAGAGCCCGGGTGAAAGGAGACGAATCATGAGATGGACGAAACGTTTGCTCGCCGCGGGACTCAGCCTGATGGCGCTCCCCGCTTGGGCCTCCAGCCACCGCGAGGCTCTCGCGGTCCTCAACGAGCCCTGCGCCGACAACACCGACACCTACGCCTGGGTGAAGCCCGGTACCCACGACACGCTCTACCTGATCATGAACTTCAACCCGCTCCACGAGCCGGGCCAGGGCAACCAGGGCTTCCGCGCCTGCAACGGCTACCGCTATGAGTTCCACATCGGGATGGGAGCGAGCCTCAAGGACAGGGCGGTCTACCGCATCGAGTTCACCAACCGCCTGACGCCCGAGGCGGCCCCGAGTGCAGGCGACCCGCTGGGCGGAGGCAACGAGCTGCTCTGGCAGCTCACCGGCGGCACCGAGACCATGACCGTGAAGCGGCTCGTCGCGCCGGGAAGTCCGAACCCCGTGACCCTGGGCAGCAGCCTGCCGGTGCTGCCCAACAACCACGGTCCCCAGACCGACCGGCTGATCTACGGGCTCGACGACTTTGCACCCTACAGCAGCGGCGACCCCGGCAGCCGCGAGGACGCTCTCTACGACCAGACCTTCGTCGACCGGTTCATTCACACCCTCGCGAACGGCGGGCGGATCATCGCCGGCCAGTTCGACGATCCCTATCAACTCGACGAAAAGGGCATCTTCGACCTCGTCAATCTGGCCAAGGGCGACCTCGCCGGCATCCCCGGCGCGCGCCGGGACCCGGCGGAAGATGTCTTCACCGGCTTCAACGTCTTCTCGATCGCCCTCGAAGTCCCGATCACCGACCTCTTTCCCGGGGGCATCCCCCACAACAATGAGCTCAAGGCGAGCTCGACGGACAGCCTGCTGCGGATCTGGTCCAGCATCTCGCGGCGGGAGACGCAGACCGTCGACCCCAACAACATCATCACCGGTCTCAAGGCCTCCGGGAAGTTCGTCCAGGTGGGTCGCAACGCCCTCCCGCTCTTCAACGCCGGCCTCGTCGGCACGCAGCGTCATACCCGGTACCTGCGCAATACCCCGTTGACCGACGTGAGCAACTTCGGGGCGGACATCCTCTTTCCGGTGCTGGTGCGCGACGCCGAGGCGCTCGGCATCTACGCGGCGCTGGGGGTTCCCGCCGCCACCGTCGCAACTCTCAAGGGTCCCCGCACCGACATCATCGCCGCCATCAACCTGGGCCGGCCGATTCCCATCGCCGATGGCTTCACGGGTGACGTCATCACGCTCGATGCCGCCCTCGACTCGAGTTTCCCCAACGGCCGGCGCCTCGGCGGCGGGCCGACGGCGAATTCCCATCAGGTCAACGTGAACAGCGTGGTGCTGAGCCTGGTCGCCGCTGGCAACCCGGCTGCCGGGCTCTTTCGGGGCGTCGAGGTCAACGACAAGGACTTCCTCGCGCGGTTTCCGTTCCTCGCTCCTGCCCACAACGGCGTCTTCCAGGGCCACGGTGGAATCAACACGCCGACCGTGCCCGACATCCCTTAGGGGGCGGCTCATCTGAACGGCAAACGGCTTCGTACCCCCTCCGAAAGCACGGAGCCCGCATGGGTTTCGAAACTACCGAGAAAACGACTCACAAGGAGGGGACGTACATGAAGAGCCGTATCGTGCTGACCGCCCTGCTCGCCCTGGCGCTCGTCCCGGCGCTGGCGGGGGCCTCCAGCCACCGGGAAGCGCCCGGGATCACCGAGATGCCGAAGGTCGACGGGACCGATTTCTATATGTTTCACAGCTATGAGGCGGGCAGGGACGGCTATGTCACCCTGATCGCCAACTACCTCCCGCTCCAGGACGCCTACGGCGGCCCCAACTACTTCTCCCTGGACGAGGACGCCCGTTACCGGATACACGTCGACAACACCGGCGACGGGGTGGAAGACCTCACCTTCCAGTTCGCTTGCAGGACCGTCCTGGCCGACATCAAGGTACCCGCCGGCGACAAGATGGTCTCGATCCCTCTCATCAACGCCGGCCAGATCTCGGGCGGGCCGTTCAATACGGATCCCACCCTGAACCGGCGCGAGAGCTGCTCGCTGGCCGTGGCCCAGGGTCCGATGAGGAACAACTCCCGCTGGCGATTCGCCGAGGAGAGCAGCACCGGTGCCCGGCTGTTCGAGAAGCCGGTCGACAACATCGGCGAGAAGTCGATCCCCGACTATGAGGCCTATGCGCGCCAGTTCATCCGCACGATCGACATCCCCTTCTGCGACGGCCAGGGCCGTTACTTCGTCGGCCAGCGCAAGGAGTCCTTCGCCGTCAACCTGGGCGAGGTCTTCGACCTCGTCAACATTGCGAACCCGCTCGGCCCCCGGGACGCGGAGCCGAACACTCTCGATGACAAGAACATCACGTCGTTGATCCTTGAGATCCCGGCCGACTGCCTGACCAACGGGAGCAACCCGGTGATCGGAGGCTGGACCACGGCGCACCTACCGCGCAATCCGAAGGGAACTCAGTTCGTGCAGGTCTCGCGGCTCGGCATGCCGCTGGTCAACGAGGTCGTGATCGGCCTCAAGGACAAGAACCTGTTCAACGCCGCCAGCCCCGCGGGCGACGCCGCGCTCGCCACCTATGTCACGAACCCGACCCTGCCCGAGCTGCTGGAGATCCTGTTCGGAGCGGCCGGAGTGCGGGCGCCGAACAACTTCCCGCGCACCGACCTCGTCGCCGCCTTCGCCACCGGGGTCCAGGGATTGAACTTCCTCTCCGACGGCAGGCCCCATGAGATGCTGCGGCTCAACACTTCGATCGCTCCGACCGCGGCCGGCGCGCAGAACAACCTCGGCGTGCTCGGAGGCGACAACGCCGGGTTCCCGAACGGCCGGCGGCCGGGCGACGACGTGGTGGACATCGAGCTGCGGGTGGCCATGGGCGTCCTCTGCCATGCCTTCCCGGGTGTCTTCTGCAACCCGGCCGACGCTCCTTCGGGCGCCCTGCCGTTCACCGACGGCACGCTCCAGGACGCCAGCCAGTTCGACGCCTTCTTCCCCTATCTGACGTCGCCGCTCCCGGGCTCTCCCAACGGCCCGAACGGCGTGGAGTAAAGGACCAAAGGACATCAAGGACCATGAGGACAGCAAGGACACAGGAACCGGGTCCTTGTTGTCCCTGGTGTCCTTGATGTCCTTTCAGGAGATTGAAGACATGCTCCGCGGATTGATTCTTCTCGGCCTTCTGGCAGCCCCTGCTGCCGCGCACGACTTCTGGATCGAGCCGTCGAGCTTCCGGCCGGCGCCGGGGGAGCGGGTCGCGGTCCGGCTGCGGGTGGGAGAGAACCTGAAGGGTGACCCCGTCCCCCGGAATCCGGGGCGAATCGAGCGCTTCGCGGCGGTCGGGCCGGCCGGGGAGGCCGAGGTGACGGGTGTCGAGGGAGTCGATCCGGCCGGCTGGGCTTCGCCGGCCGGCCCCGGCCTCCACTGGCTCGTCTTTGACAGCAACCATGCCTCGCTGGAGCAGACCGGGCCGAAATTCGACGCCTACCTCGGCGAGGAGGGGCTGGAGCGCATCCGCGAGATCCGGAAAGCGGGGGAAGGTCCCGTCAAGGAGATCTACTCGCGCTGCGCAAAATCCCTGCTCCGGGTGGGTGAGGG
>DASUNJ010000674.1:0-6467 GCA_036277235.1 Thermoanaerobaculia bacterium
GTAGGCGGCCCTACGGGCAGCAGCACTGGAGGAGTGTCCATGCATTTCGTTCCCTCGACGAGGATCGGCCTGATCCTCTCAGTCTTTGCGATCGGCCAGCCCCTGTGGGCTGGCGAATGGCCGGCCTGGCGCGGACCCGGACAGAACGGGGTCTCGCCCGAGACCGGATTGATCTCGAGCTGGTCGCCCGCGGGCGAGAACGTCGTCTGGCGGGCCGACCTCGTCGGCCGCTCCACGCCAGCCGTTTTTGATGGCCGCGTCTGCGCCAACGGCCGGGTGGGCCAGGGGCTCCACAAGCAGGAGATCGTGGCCTGCTTCGATGCCGGCACCGGCAAGAAGCTCTGGGAGCACCGCCTCGACGTCTACCTCTCGACCGTCCCCTTCAACCGAGTGGGCTGGGCCAGCGTGGCCGGCGACCCGGAGACGGGCAACCTCTACGCCCACGGCGTGGGAGGGTTGCTCGTCGCCTTCGACCGTGCCGGCAAGGTGGTCTGGTCGCGCGAGCTGACCGAGGAGCTCGGCTTCTACTCCGGCTTCGGCGGACGCACCCACACCCCGATGATCGACGAGGACCGGCTGGTCCTCTCCTTCGTGAATACCGGCTGGGGCGAGCAGGGTCCGCCGCGCAACCGCACCTTCGCCTTCGACAAGAAGACGGGCGACCTGCTCTGGGTCTCGACCCCGGGCGGCCAGCCGTACGACCTCAACACCTCGACGACGCCGGTGGCGGCGGTCGTAAACGGTCAGCGGCTGCTGATCGAGGGCAACGCCGACGGCTGGATCCATGCCATCCAGGCGCGCACCGGGCAGAAGGTCTGGAGCTTCCAGCTCACCAAGGGCGGCATCAACATCACGGTCGCGGTGGATGGAGACACCGTCTACGCCTCGCACAGCGAGGAGAACGTGGATACGCCGGGGGTCATGGGCCGGCTGGTGGCGATCGACGCGACCGGCACGGGCGATGTGACCAAGACGCACGAGCGCTGGCGGGCGGAGGAGCTGGGCGCCGGCTTCTCCTCGCCGCTCGTACACGCCGGCACCCTCTACGTAGTCGACAACTCGGCCAACCTTTTCGCCTTCGAAGCGAAGACAGGCCGCCGGCTCTGGAAGCACAAGCTGGGGACGGTGGGGAAGGGCTCGCCGGCCTGGGCTGACGGCAAGATCTACGTCACCGAGCTCAACGGCCGCTTCCACATCCTCAAGCCGAGCGCGTCCGGCGTCGAGACGCTCGACATGGATGAGATCACCGTTTCGGACACGACTGAGGGGCCGGCCGGCCGCTACGCGGAGCTGTACGCGTCTCCCGCCATCGCCTATGGCCGCATCTACCTGTCGACCGAGGCGGGCCTCTTCGCCCTGGGCGACAAGAGCAAGCCGTTCAAGGTGACGAAGGGCGAGCCGGTGGTCCTCGCGGAGCCGGCCGGCGCGAAGGCCGCGCAACCCGCTCTGCTCCAGGTCATCCCGGCCGAGGTCCTGATCCAGCCCGGGCAGACCGCGCGCTTCCAGGTGAAGGCCTTCGACGCTCAGGGCCGCGCTGTGACGCCTCCGCAAGGAGAATGGTCGCTGCAGGGGCTCGCCGGCAAGCTGGAAAACGCAGCCTTCACGGCGGACGCCGGCAAGCCGCAGGCCGGCAAGGTGGCGGTGAAGGCGGGAGCGCTGGAAGGCACCGCGCGGGTTCGTGTGATCCCACCCCTCCCTTGGACCTACGACTTCGAGGCGGTCGAGGTGGGCAAGACGCCGCCCTGGTGGATCGGGGCCGGCCTGAAGTTCCCGGTCAAGGAGATGGACGGCGGCAAGGTTCTTTCGAAGCCTCCGGTCGCGGTCGGGCTCGACCGCTCGGACGTCTTCCTCGGTCCTGACGAGCTGTCCGGCTACACCGTCCAGGCCGACCTGCGCGGCGCGGTCCAGGGCCGCAAGCGGCCGGATATGGGGCTCATCAACAGCGGCTACCACATGGATCTGATGGGCGGCCATCAGAAGATCCAGCTCCGCGGCTGGGCTTCCGAGCTGCGGCTGGAGAAGTCGGTGCCGTTCCCGTGGGAGCCGGATGTCTGGTACACGATGAAGTTCCGCGTCGACCAGCAGGGGGACAAGGCGCTCCTGCGGGGCAAGGTGTGGCGCCGCGGCGAGCCCGAGCCGCAGGAGTGGACGATTTCTGCGGAAGACCCGCAGCCGGTCCGCCAGGGGAGCCCGGGCATCTACGGCTACTCGGCGGCGGAGATCTATTACGACAACCTTCAGGTGACGGTGAACAATCCATGAAGATCGAGAAGATGATCGCGGCCGGGCTTCTGCTGGCCGCTCCAAGCCTCGCGCAGGTGTCGATGTTCGGCAACGGCCCGTCGCGCAACATGGTCTCGGACGAGAAGGGGCTGCCCGCGAAGTTCGACCCCGAGACGGGCCTGAACATCCTGTGGACCGCCAAGCTCGGCTCGCAGAGCTACGGCGGGCCGGTCGTCGGCGACGGCAAGGTCTTCGTCGGCACCAACAACGAGAGTCTGCGCAACCCCAAGCTGACCGGCGACCGCGGCGTGCTCATGGCCTTCGACATGAAGGACGGCAAGTTCCTCTGGCAGTCGGCCTATCCCAAGCTGTCGGCCGGCCGGGTCAACGACTGGCCGCTCCAGGGCATCTGCTCGGGCCCCGCGGTCGAGGGCGACCGCCTCTGGTACGTCTCCAACCGCGCCGAGGTGATCGCGGCCGACACCGAGGGGTTCCTCGACAAGGAGAACGACGGCCCGGTCAACACCGAGACCGAGAAGAGCGAGATCGACGAGGACGTGCTCTGGAAGGTCGACATGATCGCCGAGCTCGACGTCTTCCCGCACAACCTGGCCGCGGGCAACCCGCTGATCGTGGACGACGTGCTCTATACGGTCACCGGCAACGGCGTGGACGAGGGGCACATCAACGTGCCCGTGCCGCAGGCGCCGAGCTTCATCGCGCTCGACAAGAACACCGGCAAGCTGCTCTGGGAGAGCGACCTGCCGCGCGAGAAGATCCTGCACGGGCAGTGGTCGAACCCGGCCTACGGCGTGATCAAGGGCAAACCGCAGGTGATCTTCCCGGGCGGCGACGGCTGGCTCTACTCGTTCGAGCCCAAGACCGGCAAGCTGATCTGGAAGTTCGACTGCAACCCCAAGGATTCCGTGTACAAGATCGGCGGCGCCGCCACGCGCAACAACATCATCGGCACGCCGGTCGTCTTCGACGACAAGGTCTACGTCGGCGTCGGCGAGGACCCGGAGCACGGCGAGGGGATCGGCCATCTCTGGGTGGTCGACGCCTCGATGGAAGGCGACGTGACGGGCAAGGCCGTGGTCTGGCATCGCGGCGGCGAGGACTTCCACCGCACGATCTCGACCGTGGCGATCGCCGACGGCATCGTCTATGCCGCCGACCTCTCGGGCCATCTCCACGCCCTCGACGCCAAGACCGGCGAGCACTTCTGGATGCACGACGTCTTCGCCGCGGTCTGGGGCTCGCCGTTCGTCGCGGACGGCAAGGTCTACCTCGGCGACGAGGACGGCGACGTCGTGGTGATGCGGGCGGGCAAGAAGAAGGAGCTGCTGCACGAGGTGAACCTGGGCAGCTCGGTCTACACCACGCCGGTCGCCAAGGACGGCGTCCTCTACATCAACTCGCGCTCGACGCTCTTCGCGATCGCCGAGGGCAAGGGCAAGGCGCCGGAGCCGGAGAAGAAGCCCTGAGCTGACGGTTCCCGGGTCAGCTCGCTCGATGTGTTCCTCTGCACGGGAGGGGCTCGCCCCCTCCCGTCTCTCCTCAAGTGAAACATTTTGAAGAGTTTACCGATTTTTTACACGGTCCCGGCCGGGTTGAGGATAACATCCGGCCTGGGCCTGCGTACCATAGAGTAGGCGGCCTTTCCGGCGGCGGAACTGGAGGAGTGTCCATGCATCGAC
Organism: Thermoanaerobaculia bacterium; assembly: GCA_036277235.1. GTDB lineage: Bacteria > Acidobacteriota > Thermoanaerobaculia > Multivoradales > UBA5704 > DATMER01. Next base: position 3,924 of record DASUNJ010000674.1, read on the forward strand.
AGGAGGCGGGAAGAAGGTGACGGTCCTATCCCGGCCGTCGCTCTCGGAAAAGGTCGCCGAAGCGCGCGCGCGGCTCGACGCTCACGTGCGCGAGATGGTCGCCTGGCACTTCGACCCGGAGACCGGCAGCCCGTTCTGGCTGGAGCGGGTAGCGGGCCTCGGGTTCGATCCCCGCAAGGAGGTCCACGGCTACGACGACCTCAGGCTGTTCGGCCACTTCGAGGACTCGTGGCTGCGCGGCGGTCCGGTGCGCCGGTGGATTCCTCAAGGCTTGGCGGGCCGGCCGGCGTATGTGTTCGAGACCGGCGGCTCGACCGGGGTGCCGAAGTCGCGGGTCAACATCGAGGACTTCCAGATCGATTACGAGCGGTACAGCGGCGAGCTGCCCGAGGCCGGCTTTCCGATGGGAGCGGACTGGCTCATGCTCGGTCCGACCGGGCCGCGCCGGCTGCGGCTGGCGGTCGAGCACCTGGCGCAGCACCGCGCCGGCATCTGCTTTCACGTCGATCTCGATCCGCGCTGGGTCAACCGGCTGATCAAGGACGGCCGCCACCGCGAGCTGAAGGACTACAAGGCGCACGTGATCGAGCAGGGCCTCACGGTGCTCCGCGCGCACGAGATCCGCTGCCTGTTCACGACTCCGAAGCTGCTCGAAGCGCTCTGCGAGCGCGTGTCGCTCGTCAAGCTGGGCATTCGCGGCATCTTCTGCGGCGGCACGGAGATGAACGCGCAGTTCAACCGCTTCGCCCGCGAGGAGCTGGTGCCGGGGATCGAGTTCGTCCCCACCTACGGCAACACGCTGATGGGGCTCGCCTGCCCGAGGCCGTTCGACCCGGCTGACAACTACGCCATCACCTACTATCCGCCGGCCCCGCGCGCCGTCTTCGAGCTGGTCGATCCGAAGGACCCGGAGCGCGCCGTGGAGTACGGGCAGACCGGGCGCGTGATGCTCACGACGCTCACCCGCGACTTCTTCATGCCGCGCTTCCTGGAGCGTGACGAGGGCGAGCGGGCCGAGCCCATCGAGCGCTATCCGTGGGACGGCGTGACGAACCTGCGCCTTTTGACCGAGTTGCAGGACTCGGTGGTCGTCGGGGTGTATTGATGTTTCACCTTCCTCTGCTTCGTGGCGGACGCCCCTATCGCAGCCTGGATGTAAGGCCGCTGCGCGATTTCCGCACGGGGGAAACGATCGCGGAGGTTTCGCAGGCGAATCCCGGGCTCATCGCGAAGGATCTGTCCGGGATGCGAGGCAGCCTTCAGGGGTTGACCGTTCGCGAGCTTCTGGAGATCTACCGCCGGGCGGCACGTCTCTTCGCCGAGGCCGATCTGCCGCAGTCGCCGGATGAATTCGTCCGCCAGCTCTCGGCGACCTGCGGCCTGCCCGAGACGCTCTGCCGGTTCAATATGGAAAAGATCCGCACGGTGCTCGAAGGTATGGAGCAGGTGCTGGCCGGCCTGACGCGGGGGCTCGATCTTTCGGTGCTGGACTCGGGTCTGGGCACGCAGGACGGGCGCCGCCTCTCCTACCTTCCCCAGGCCGACGTGCTGGGAGCGGTTCTCCCCAGCAACTCGCCGGGAGTGCACAACCTCTGGCTGCCGGCTTTGGCCCTCAAGATTCCAGTAGCGTTGAAGCCTGGGCGCGAGGAGCCCTGGACTCCGTTCCGGATCTGCCAGGCGCTGATGGCGGCCGGCATGCCGCCCGCCGCGGTCGGCTTCTATCCGAGCGAACATGCGGGCGCGGCCGAGATCCTCCAGCGCTGTGGCCGATCGATGCTGTTCGGCGACGAGGCCACGGTGCGCCCCTGGAAGGGGGACGCGCGGGTGCAAATCCACGGCCCGGGCTGGAGCAAGGTGCTCTTCGGCGAGGACCAGAGCTGGGAGCCTCACCTGGATCTGCTCGTGGCCTCGATCGCCTCGAACGGCGGACGCTCCTGCTTGAACGCCTCGAGCGTATGGATTCCAAGCCGGGGGAGAGAGCTGGCCGAGGCGCTGGCTGCTCGCCTGGCGAAGATCCAGGCGCTGCCTCTCGATCATCCCGAGGCCGGGTTGGCCGCGTTCCCGCGGCCCCAGGTGGCGCATCACTTCTCGGACTTGATCGACCGGCATCTGCGCGTGCCCGGAGCGATTGATCTCACAGCGGAGATTCGTGGACCCAGGGTGGCGGAGGCGGGGGGCTGCACTTTCCTGCTGCCGACGCTGATCTGGTGCGAGGACCCCGACCATCCGCTCGCCAACACCGAGCTGCTGTTCCCCTTCGCCTCCGTGGTCGAAGTACCGCGGGCGGAGATGCTCGCGCGCATCGGCCCGACGCTGGTCGCGACCGGGCTCACCGAGGACCCGAAGTTCCAGCGCGAGCTTCTGGACTGCCCCTGGATCGACCGCCTGAACCTGGGGGCGATCCCCACCTCCCGCGTCTCTTGGGACCAGCCTCACGAGGGGAACCTGTTCGCTCATCTGTATCGCCAGCGTGCGATCCAGGCAGCCCCTCACCCCCTAACCCCCTCTCCCATCGCACACCCTTCCCCCGGGAGAGGGGGAACG
>DASUNJ010000675.1:0-2408 GCA_036277235.1 Thermoanaerobaculia bacterium
GGCGCCGATCTCGCGCAGCAGCTCGGCAGCCTGTACCCTGGTATGAAGGTCGCCCTCATGTCCGGCTATACCGACGACGCCCTGGCCAGCCGGAAGGCCGACACGACCATCGCCGACGCCTTCCTGGAAAAGCCCTTCGCCACCCAGGACCTGCTGCGCCTGGTCCGCGAGCTGCTGAGCGCCTAGCTCACGATTCGATAGAGGGTAAGAAGAGGTCGAAAGTCGGCCTCCCGCCTCGGTTCGCCGCCCGTAGCGTGCCGCCGAGAGTCCGCGCCTGCTCCTTGGCCAGCGTCAAGGCCAAACCGCGGCTGCCGCGTTGCCGGGCAGTCCGAGCGCTGTCGTCGAAGGGCTCGAAAAGGGCCTCGGCCGCCTCCTCCGGGAAGGGGGAGCCATCGGAAGAGATGACGACGCGGAGATCCCCGTCATCGAAATCCAGTCGGAAGAAAACCTCGGACTCGGCCTGGCCCACGGCTGCGCCGAGAACCAGGGTCAGGGTCTGGCGAAGGAGGCCCGGGTCCGTGTGGAACCTCCGGGGAAGGGCTGGGTCCAGGGAGTGCGTCACCGCGATGCCGCGCTCCCATGCTCGCGGGCGCACCGCCTCGCTGACCTCTTCGACAACCGTTTCCAGAGCGACGTTCGAGGGCCGGGCCTGGACCCTGCCGGCAAGCAGGCGCGCCAGCTCGGCGACATCGCCGACCACGCCCTGGATATCCCGGACCACCTCCTGCATGTTCTCGGCGTAGCGCCGCTCCTGGCTTCCGGGTTGATCGCGGTGCATCTCGGCAAGGAGCTCCGCGAGCATGTGAAGGCTGGCCAGAGGGGTCCGCAGCTCGTGGCTGAGCGCCGAGAGGAAACGCGTCCATTGCTCCGGCTTCTGAAGATAGGTGCGTTCCTCGTCGGTCATGACGTATCCGTCCTTAGGCCCTGATGTCTTCATGCCGGACATCATCCCGTCTCATCCAAAGAGGCACAACCCTACGCCGGGCGGGAGGGTCCCACCCATCTGGGTGGCCCATGGCTACGGCTTCGATGAAGGCTTCCCGGGGGCCGCGACAATGCCGTGGCGAAGCGCGAAGCCCACGACCTGCGCGCGATTGTGCAGGTGCAGCTTGTCGAGGATGTTGCGGACGTGGAACTTGACGGTGTTCTCGCTCAACCCGAGATGCTTGGCCATCTTGCGGTTTTCGGTGACGCCGCTGACGAGCAGCTCCAGCACGTCCGTCTCCCGCTCGGTGAGAGCGTCAGGATCATGGGACGGGGTCGCGGGCTGAGCCGGTCGGGCAAGCTCCTGCAGGAGCTTCCGTGCCACGATCGGAGAGAGCGCGGGCTCGCCCCGGCCGACGCCTTCGAGCAGGGAGAAGAACTCCCGCGATGCGAGGTTCTTGAGGAGGTAGCCCTGGGCTCCTGACTTGATGGCCTCGAACAGGTTGGCATCGTCATCCGAGCCGGTCAGGACGACGACCTTCACCCCGGGCATCTCGGCACTGATCAAGCGCGTCGCCGTGAGACCGTCGTGGCCCGGCATCCCGAGATCCATGAGGACGATGTCCGGCTGCAACCGGCGGGCGAGTTCGAACGCCTCCCGGCCGTCCTGAGCCTCGCCGACGACTTCAAAGCCGCGGGAGGTGAGCAGTCCGCGCAGGCTCTCGCGGAACAGGGCATGGTCGTCGGCGATCAGGATCCTCATCGCGGTTTCCTCCGGGCGGGCTTGGCAGGAGGAATCTTATCCGAGTTGGCGACCATGGCTGCCGCGCAGGATGCCCCCCGCCCGCCAAGGGGGCCCTTCGCCCCCTCGGCCACTCCCCCGTTCAGGCGGGATGCGGCTCTAGAGCCACGCCGGACCCCCTCAGATGCTTCGCCCGGCATACCTCCGTGTCCGTCCCCACCGCTCAGCCCTGTTCCAGGGAAGTCACCGCACCCTTCCTCTTGAGAGGCCCGCCCTCTCCGGCCGTGGTGCCCGGAGCCGTGCGACCCTCAGGAGGTTCGAATCCCCAGACTGCGTTGCTCGTCGCCCTGACCGGGATATGGACAGGAAGAAGTCCAGCGCAGCGCGCGCGAGTTAGGCATCGACTATTACCGGACCAAACAGGCCGACTCTCACCACCCACAGGGGCTTGCTTCCTCCTTACCTGCTCGTTTTAGCCTTAAATACTCATCCGAGAAGGAGTTGACAGTAACCTAGTTGTTGCCTACACTCATCTCGGATCGGAGCTAAGTGCTTCAATCTACAGCGATTTACATTTCCCTTGCCACACTCCCAGCGGGTAGACCCCTCTACCCAGCGGGTAGACCCCTCTACCCAACGGGTAGACCCCTCTACCCAGCGGGTAGACCCCTCTACCCAACGGGTAGACCCCTCTACCCAACGGGTAGACCCCTCTACCCAACGGGTAGACCCCTCTACCCAA
>DASUNJ010000676.1:0-2024 GCA_036277235.1 Thermoanaerobaculia bacterium
CCAGGCAGAGCTCTCCGGCGACTCCCACGGGCACCGGCCGCAGCCCGCGGTCGAGGACCAGGGCGCGGGCGTGTGAGAACGGCCGGCCGATGGGCACGGGGTCCGGCGTCGTCTCCGGCCTGTCCTCCCAGAAAGTTGCCCCGATCGTGGCCTCGGTGGGACCGTAGGCGTTGATCAGCCGCACGCCGGGCGGCACGCGCCGGCGCCACGCGGCGAGCGCCGCCGGCAGCGCCTGCTCCCCGCCGATGATCACCAGGCGCAGCGTCGGTGGCAGTGCGAGCCCTTCCGCATCCAGGGCCGCCGCGAGCTGGTGCCAGAAGGCGGTCGGCAGGTTGAGCACGGTGACGCCGGCTGCGTGGCAGGCCGCCAGGAAGGCGGACGGCGCCTCGGCCGGGCGATCGGAGGCGAGGACCAGGGTGGCGCCCCGCTCCAGGCACGAGAAGATCTCCTCCACGCTGACGTCGAAGAAAAGCGCGGCGAACTGGAGCACGCGGTCCCCCGGGCCGAGGGCGTACTCGGCCGCCGTGCTGCGGACGTGCGCGGCGAGCGAGCGGTGCTCGACGGCGACCGCCTTGGGTCGCCCCGTGGAGCCCGAGGTGTAGATCAGGTAGGCGAGGTTCTCCCCGCCCGGCTCGCTCTCCGCCGCGAGCTCGCGCCACGGCCCGGGCTCCGGCTGCGGCGGCAGGGGCTCGTCCAGCCAGAGCACCGGCGGATGCTCCGGGGGCAGCCGCTCGGCGAGATCGCGGTCGGCCAGGAGGAGACGGGCTCCCGAATCCTCCAGCAGGAGCTCGAGCCGGCGACGCGGGCTGGCCGGATCGAGCGGCACATAGGCGCCGCCGGCCCGCACCACGGCGAGAAGCGCGATGATCGATGCCGGGCTGCGGCGGGCGCAGAGGGCGACCCGGACCTCCGGGCCGACGCCGAGGGCACGCAGCCGGAGAGCGAGCGCGTCGACCCGGACCGCGAGCTCACGGTAGGTCAGCTCCCCGCCGTCGCCGGATGCGACGAGCGCGACGGCTTCCGGGGAGCGCGCCGCTTGCGCTTCCAGGAGGCGGTGGACCGTCGCCGGACCCGCGGGCTCGGGAAGCGGCGGGCTCCACTCCAGGAGCTGATGCGCCTCGGCCGCGGTGAGCAGAGCAATCTCCTGCAACGGCAGCTCCGGATCTTCCGCTGCGGCGTCGAGGAGCACCCGGAAGTGCTCCAGCAGGCGCAGGGCCGTCGTCCGTTCGAAGAGGTCGGTCCTGTATTCCAGGGCGAGCTCCCCGGTCCCCTCGGTGAGAGACAGTGAGAGGTCGAACATGGCGGTCCCGGTATCGAGAGGTAACGGGCTCAAGGAGAGACCCGGGAGCTCCACGGCCGCGAAGGGAGCGTTCTGAAGAGTCAGGGTGACCTGAAACAGCGGCGTGCGGCCGAGGTGGCGCGCCGGCTGCAGGGCCTCGACCAGCTTTTCGAACGGCAGGTCCTGATGCCCATAGGCGGCAAGGGTTCCCTCCCGCACGGAAGCCAGGAGGCCGGCAAAGGGGAGTTGGCCCGCGAGGTTGACGCGCAGGGGGAGCGTGTTGACGAAGAAGCCGATCAGCCCTTCGGTTTCGACCCGGTTGCGGTTGGCGATGGGCGAGCCCACCACCAGGTCCTCCTCGCCGCTCCACCGGGAGAGGAGGGTCGCGAAGGCCGCCAGAAGGACCATGAAGAGGGTCGCCTGCTGCTCGCGGCAGAGGCGGCGCAGCTCCACGGCCTGCGACAGGGCGGCGCGGCAGCGGTCCCCCTGGTTGGAGGGTGCCGCCGTGCGCGGCCGATCGGTGGGCAGGGGGATCTCCTCCGGCGCTCCGGCGAGCCGCAGCCGCCACCAATCGATCTCCTGCGCCAGCGTTTCGCCGCAGAGCCACTGCCGCTGCCAGAGGGCGAAGTCGGCGTACTGGATCGGGAGCTCCGCCAGGGGCACGCCTCGATAGAAGGCCGCGATCTCGCGCACCAGAATCCCCTGAGACCAGCCGTCGGCCGCGATGTGGTGCAGGGTGAGGGCC
>DASUNJ010000677.1:0-2263 GCA_036277235.1 Thermoanaerobaculia bacterium
GCCGTGATGGCCTTCCCGCTGCTCGTGCGCTCGGCCCGCGTCGCGTTCGAGGGCGTGCCCACTCGCCTGGAGCAGATCGCCCGCACGCTCGGGGCGCGGGAGAGGCGGGTGTTCTTCACGATCACGCTGCCGCTCGCGGCGCGCGGCATTCTCGGCGGCACGCTGCTGGCCTTCGCCCGCGCCCTGGGGGAGTTCGGCGCCACGATCCTGGTGGCCGGCAACATCCCGGGCAAGACGACGACGCTTTCCCTCGCCATCTACCAGTTCGTGCAGCTCGGCCAGGACGAGGACGCATTCCGGCTCCTGGCCGTCGCCGTGGTGGTCGCCTTCGGCGCCGTCTGGCTGAGCGAGTGGTTCCTGAGGGGCCGGGCGTGAAGCTGGTGCTCCGCGACGTGCGGCTCCCCCTGGCTCATTTCGAGCTGCGGCTCGACGTGGAGGTCGCCTGCCAGGTGACGGCCCTTTTCGGACCCTCGGGTGCGGGCAAGACCTCCCTTCTCGACCTGATCGCGGGGCTGCGGCGGGCGCCGTCCGCCTACATCGAGCTCGACGGGCGCGTGCTCACCGACACCGCTTCGCGCAAGGAGGTGCCGGCGCGCGACCGGCACATCGGCTACGTGCCCCAGGACGGCGCGCTGTTCCCCCACCTGTCCGTCCGGGGGAACCTCCTCTATGGGAGCAAGGGGGATACCTCGCTGGACCGGGTGACGGGGGTGCTGGAGATCGGGCACCTGCTGGACCGGCGGGTCGGCGATCTCTCCGGAGGTGAGAAGCAGCGGGTGGCCCTGGCCCGGGCGCTCCTCTCCTCGCCGCGGCTGCTCCTCCTGGACGAGCCCCTCGCCGCCCTCGACGAGGACCTCAAGGGCCGGGTGCTCTCCTACCTCCAGCGCGTCCGCGACGAGCTCAAGGTGCCCATGCTCTACGTCTCCCACACGACCGACGAGCTGCGGGTGCTCTGCGACGAGGTCCTCGTGCTGGACCGCGGGACCCTCCGCGACCGGGGCGAGCCGCGCGCGCTGTTCACCCTTCAGGCGAAGTGAGCAGCGACTCGATCAGGTTGCGGTGGGAGAAGTCGCCGAGGCTGGCCCAGGAGATGAAGCCGTCCCGGCCGAGGAGCCGGTGGGCGATGTCGCGGGTGGAGAGGCCCTGGTCCCGCAGCTCGCGCGCCTTGCCCGCGAGGTCCTCCCAGAACCCGATCTTGCGCGCCAGCCGCTCCGGCGCGTGCTCCAGGATGCCGGCGTGGTCGCAGATCAGGAGCCGCGGTTCCAGCGCCAGCACCCGGCGGAGCGAGGCGATGTGCTCCCGGGCGTTCTCGATCCGGCGCAGGTAGCGCACCTTCTCGTGCACGTAGAGGTCGCCCGAGAACAGCCAGCGCCGCTCCTCGTCGAACAGGCAGACGTGGGTCATCGCGTGCCCAGGCGTGGGGATCACCCGCAGCCGGCAGTCTTCTCCCTCAATCGCTCCCTCGATCCAGTCGCCCAGCGGCTCGGCGCGGAAGGGACGCGGCCGGGTCCAGATGGCTCTGCGGTACAGGGGCATCCGCAGGCCCTCGGCGAGGATGGGCACGGCCAAGGCCGGAGCGTGGACCGGCAATTTCAGCTTCTCCTGGAGCGCCGCGGCGCCGCCGACATGATCCTCATGATGATGGGTGAGGACCACCCGCCGGATCTCGGGGTGCTCCCGGCACCAGTCCACGAGCTGGCCGGCACTGGTCGGGGGACCCGAGTCGATCAGGAAGCCGCCGTAGGCGTAGGCGGAGACCTCATACCCAGGCCGGCCGAACAGGGTCCGGGCCATGCGCAGGCGGGTGATGGGGCCATGGAAGCTGATGCGGAGCACGCGGACCTCGCAGTATAGCGGCTGCCGCTCAGGCTCCAGCCGCTTCCGCTCAGGGTTTAGCCGCAGCCGCTAAGGGCTTAGCCATCGCGGCTAAAGGTCTAGCCGCCGCGGCTCGATCCCGAGCGACCGCGGCTCGAATTGGAGCCGCCACGGCTCGACCCCGAGCCGCCACGGCTCGACGCTGAGCGGCCGCGGCTCCATGTCGAGCAGCCGTCGCTCGACCCCGAGCGACCGTGGCTCGGCCTTGAGCGGCCGCGGCTCGAAGGCCGGCGCCGTCGGCTCAAGGCCCGGAAGCAGCGCCGCCGTAGAGGGACATGATCACCCGCGGGCCGGGGACCTCGAAGCGGTCGAGCTGCTCGATCCGGAAGCCGGCCTCGCGCAGGAGGCGGTCGGGCTCGCGGTTCAGGTGGCAGCCGCCGGCCAGCAG
>DASUNJ010000678.1:0-2007 GCA_036277235.1 Thermoanaerobaculia bacterium
AGACGGCGACGGCCGCTTTGGGTCGGGTCTTCGCTCCCGGCGCTCCAGTGAGCGTTTCGTGGACGGGTAACCTGTTCGAGGCTCGGGATCTCATGCTCCAACCCTTCCAGCGGCAGGTGGCGGCGATATGGCCGGAGGCCAGCCTGCTAGCACCGAGGGGCACAGCCTTGAGCGGCGCGGAGCTACTCGCGCGTTCGAACCCGCCTCCCATGTTCGAAGATTTGCTGCGCGTGTTCGGGCTTCCCCGGATAGATCGTAGGCGTTCAAGGCCAGTTGAATAACCTTGTAGGGGTAGTTATGATCCAGGCAACGGTATCTACTTCATCCCGAGTGAGGCGCTGAGATGAACTGTCCCCACTGCCAGATGGCCAATCCCGAGGGCGCAAAGTTCTGCCTGAACTGCGGCAACCAGCTCGACGTCCAGGTTCGGGTTGAAGGGGAACGCAAGTATGTGACGGTACTCTTTGCCGACGTGGTCGATTCGACCGGGCTTGGCGAGCGGCTCGATCCCGAGCAGTTCGCGGAGATCATGAACGGCGCTTTCGCCTTCCTCAACGCTTCGGTCAAGAAGTACGACGGGACGATAGCAAGGTTGCTTGGCGATGCGATCCTCGCCTTTTTCGGCGCGCCGGTCGCACACGAAGACGATGCGGAACGCGCGGTACGTGCGGGTCTGGACATCCAGGCGGCCGCCCGCGAATACGCCGAGGCGGTCGGGCGGGACTACGGTGTCGGCTTCCAGGTGCGGGTCGGCATCAACACGGGGCTCGCCGTGCTCGCTGCCGTCGGCGACGAGATCAGGACCGAATACACGGCCATGGGCGATACCACGAACGTCGCCGCTCGTCTGCAGAGCGCCGCCGACCCGGGTACCGTGCTGATCAGCGCCGATACTTGTCATCTCGTCAAGCAACTCTTCGAACTGCGGCCGCGCGGCGGAGCGATGGTCAAAGGTAAGTCCGCGCCCATCGTGACCTATGAGGTTCTCTCTTCCAAAGCCATGCCGGGCAAGGTGCGGGGCCTGGAGGGACTGGCCTCGCCGCTGGTGGGCCGCGCCGGCGAATGCAAGCATGTGAACGATAAGCTGAACGAGGTGCGCGGGGGACGCGGTGCGTTCGTCGCTGTGATCGGCGAAGCGGGGTTGGGCAAGTCGCGGCTCTTGGCAGAGGTCAGCGACTGGGCGAAGTCGGGACCGCAGGTAGCCTGGCTCGAAGGGCGGGCGCTCTCCTACGAGCAGGCCGTCACCTATTATCCCTGGCGGCAGGTGATCCGTGGGGCTATCGGTGCCAGGGAAGGTGAGGCGCCCGAGGCCGTGCGCGAGAGACTGCAAAGCGATCCGGCTTGCGCCGCCATGGCCGAGGATAACCTGCGGTATCTCGAGGTAATACTCTCCGTAGAGAGCGATGCGACGCTGGAGGCGGTCGCGGCCCTGGAGGGTGACTCCCTCGTTGGGCACATCACAGCGGCGATGCGCGACTACCTCCATGCTCGCGCCGACATGATGCCGACGGTGATCATGCTCGATGATCTGCATTGGGCGGACAGCGCATCGCTCGATCTCTTGCTCGGCGTGGCCGGCCTGGTGGAGGAATCGCCGCTACTGATCACCTGCCTGCTCCGGCCTGACAAAGATGCGCCCAGCTGGTCAGCCATACATATGGCGCGTAGCCAGCTCGGCGCTCGCTACACCGAGATCGTACTCGAGCCGCTCGACGCCGCACATTCGAAGGAGCTACTCGGCAATTTGCTCTACATCGAGGATCTGCCCGAGAGCGTGCGCAACTTGATCTTGAACAAGGCAGAGGGCAACCCATTCTTCGTTGAGGAAGTGATCCGGACGCTGATCGACTCGGAGTACATCGTTCAGGAGAACAATCACTGGCGCGCGACCCGGGAGATCGTGAACGTCACCATCCCCGACACGCTGACCGGCGTGCTTAGCGCGCGCATCGACCGTCTGCCCGAGAACACCAAGCACGTGGCCCAGACGGCGGCCGTCCTCGGCCG
>DASUNJ010000679.1:0-3435 GCA_036277235.1 Thermoanaerobaculia bacterium
GATGCGGCTGGCACCCGGCTTTGCCCCTGCCCATGGGGCCTACGCCAGTTTGCGGCTCGATTTCAACCGGCCGCCGGAGGAGGTGACCGCGCCGGCCGAGGCGGCAGCCCGGCGGGCCCTTGCCCTCGATCCCTGCCTCAACGAGGCGCGGCTCGTGCTCGTCGACATCGGCCTCTACTTCCGCTTCGACTGGAAACTGGCGAAGACCGAGATGGATCGGGCGCTCGCCTGCGATCCGCGCGATTCGGAGGTCCACCGCGTCCATGCCGCGTTCCACGCGGCTCACGGACGGTTCGACGAGGCGATCGCGGCCGCCCGGCGGGCACAGCTCCTCGATCCGAAGTCCGAGGCGGCTCTCGCCGACCTCGCCTGGTACTCCTTCCTGGCGCGACGTTACGGCGAGGCGCTCGATTTCGCGCGGCAGACGCTGACCCTCCAGCCCGAGGACACCTGGACCAGCCAGGTTCTGCTCGAGGCCGCCCTCGCCGCCGGCGAGCCCGAGATCGCGCTGGCGGAGGCGAACTCGCTCCTCGACCTTGCCCGGAGCCGGGGCCGCCCGCCGCTTCCTCCCGGGCGCTTCGAGAGTCTGCGCCCGTTCTGGGACTGGGTGGTACAGCGGAGGACGGCCCTCGCCACCCGGGCTCCGTTCCCTCCCGTCCGCCTGGCGATCCCGGCCCTGCACCTGGGGGAGACCGAGCGGGCGTTGCGGCTGGTCGAGGAGTCCGGCCGGCGGAAGTTCGGTTGGGAGTTGGCCTTTCTCGCCGTCGATCCCCGGTTCGACCCGCTGCGAGCGGAGCCCCGGTTCCAGCAGGTCCTCCGCTCGCTCGGGCTTCACGAGGTGAGGTCAGAACTCACACGAGATCGTCGTCTCGCAGTTGTCACAGACGTCCCCTCCCCCAATCAGCGAGGGACCCCCGTTGCACGTGTCAGTGCCGCCCAGGCCGTCCAGGACGTCGCTTCCCGCGGAACCCAGCAGGACGTTGGCATTGCCGTCGCCCTCCAGGATGTCCGCGAACGCCGAGCCCTGCAGGTTCTCGACGGTGCTCAGGGTGTCGCCGTCGGAGGCCGTTCCAGTGGTCAGGCTCGCGTTGATGGCCGAGGTGTACACCGCGGTATCCGTGCCGTCCCCGCCGTTCAGCGTGTCGGCCCCGGCCCCGCCGGTCAGCGTGTCGTCGCCGAGCCGGCCGACGAGGATGTCGGCGCCGTCTCCGCCGTTGAGGACGTCCGAGCCGTTCTGTCCATCCAGTTGGTTGCTGCCGGAATCGCCGGTCAGGGTATCGGCGAAGCCCGAGCCGAAGAGGTTCTCGACGGTGCTCAGCATGTCCACCCCGCCGCCGTCGTTCGCCGAGCCGGCCGAGAGATCCGCTGACACCGCGGACTGGAACTTGACCGCATCGATCCCCGTTCCGCCGTCGAACGTATCCGCCCCCGGCTCGCCCAGGATGATATCCCCGCCGCCTTCACCGTAGATGTCGTCGTCTCCGAGACCGCCGCAGATCGTGTCGTTGCCGCCGCCGGCATAGATGACGTCGTGGCCCTGGAGCCCGCAGATGACGTCCGCCCCGCCGGTCCCCGGGATGACGTCGTTGCCGCTGGTCCCTTCGATCGTGCAGGTCATTCCGTTGCAGGTCGCCGCCTCCGCGCCAAGGGCGCCCAGAAGCATCAGGCCGAGGAAAGCTCCGGTGGTTTTCACAGCTCGTCTCCTTCACAAATCCGGGCCCAGGGTCCGTTCCCTGAGGCACGTCCTCACCGTAGGCCCTGCCGGGCGAAGGAGTCGATGAGCGCGGCCTGAGCGGAGGATGAGCGGCGGCTGAGCCTCGCAAAATTGCGAGACTGTCGCCATATTGCCTGCTTTTTTGGCGGTAGCTATGCCAAATTGCAGGCTCCCATCCGGTCAAGAAATCCAAATAAATGGAACGCCTTCAGCCACTTCCGCAGGGGAGCCGAACGCGTTATTCTTCGGAGGCTGAAAACATTCAAGGCCGTACCTACGTGCTGAAACAACGTCCGACCTTTCTGATGGCTCTCGCGGCGGGCCTGGCCCTCCTGAGCGGATGCTCTCGTGAGGAGAAGACGGCCCCTGCCGCTTCCAACCTGGTGCTGATCACGCTCGACACCGTGCGTGCCGACCATCTCGGCTCCTATGGCCATGCGGCGGCCAAGACTCCCTGGCTTGACCAGTTGGCGGCTGAGGGGGTCCGCTTCGCGCAGGCTTCGGCTCCCGTGCCGCTCACCCTGCCGTCCCATTCCAGCATGTTGTCCGGGCTGCTGCCCCCCCACCATGGGCTGCGCAACAACGGCGCGGGCTCGTTCCCGGACGGCAAGGAGACCCTGGCCACCCTGCTCTCCGGCCAGGGCTGGCGGACGGGCGCGTTCGTCGGCGCCTTCGTGCTCGATCGCCGGTTCGGATTGAGCCGTGGGTTCCAGACCTACGACGACGAGATCGAGCGCGCCCCTGGCGCGACCGTCGCCCTGGAGGCGGAGCGTCCCGGCCGCGAGGTCATGGACCGGGCGCTCTCCTGGCTTGGACAGGATACGTCCAAGCCCTTCTTCCTCTGGATCCACCTCTACGATGCCCATGCTCCCTACTCGCCCTCCTACGACGGCGAGATCGCGAAGGTCGACGAGCAGGTCGGCCGCCTGCTTCAGGAGCTGGAGCGCCGCGGCCTGTCCGGCAGCACCGTGGTCGCCGTTGCCGCCGATCACGGCGAGTCCCTCGGCGAGCACGGCGAGCTGACCCACGGCCTCCTTCTTTACGAGCCGGCCCTGCGCGTGCCGCTGCTCGTCAAGGCCCCGGGATTGGCGGCGCGGGTGATCGAGACGCCGGTCAGCCTCGTGGACGTCGGCCCTACCCTCGCCGGCCTGGTCGGCAAAGCGCTGCCCGGAACCCTGGACGGCCGCGATCTGTCCGCGGCGCTCCGGGAGGGCAGGGAACCCGCCCCGGCCGACGTCTACGCCGAGACGCAGTACCCGGCCGTGTTCGGCTGGAGCCCGCTCTCCGCCCTGCGGCGCCGCGACCTCAAGTACATCTCCTCGCCCAAGCCCGAGCTCTATGACCTGGAGCGCGACCCCCACGAGTCGCAAAACCTCCAAGGAGCCCAAGAGGAAGTGGGCTTCGCGGCGCGCCTGGCCGAGATCGAGTCCGGTGCCGTCGAGGCCCAGAAGCTGCCGGCCGACGCCGAGACCCGCGCGCGGCTGGCAAGCCTCGGGTATGCCGGCGGAGGAACGGCTCCAGCCCCCAAAAAGGGGGACAACCAGACGGAGCGCACCGGCCGCAACCCGGTCGAGGTGGTGGACCTCTTCCAGCGCTTCGAGCGGGCGCACAACCTCCTTGCTTCGGGCGACGCCAAGACGGCCTTATCCGAGCTGGAGGCCCTGGTGGCCGCCGATCCGGAGAACCCGGTCTTCCGGGGCAAGCTGGCCCAGGCCTGGAAG
>DASUNJ010000680.1:0-12196 GCA_036277235.1 Thermoanaerobaculia bacterium
AGGTTCCGGAGAACCTGGTAGAGGGCGCCGCGGTCCGGCTCGTAGCCAAGGGCCTCGCACACGTCGCCGCGCGTGAACGTCTTGGGCAGGCTCGCAAAGGCCGCGCGGACATCGGCGTCCACCTCCGGGGCGCTCCTTCGCCGGGGCTTGTCCGGCGGGGAGAGCGGCTCCCGCGCAGGAGGAGGCGAAGGGGACTCCGCGTCCTCCTCGGCCTGAACCATCCAGACCAGGTCCAAGGCCCGGATCTGCGCCCGGTAGGCCGACTCCATCAGCTCGATGCCCGCCCGGAGCTGCTCCTCGATCCGCTGCTTGCGCCGTTCGTATTCACTGCGAGTCATGACGTGCAAGATTACAACGTAATGCACGTAGCATTGCAAGAGGACAGGGGCAAGAGGACCAGGGCAGCTCAGCCGTCGCCGGGCTCGTCGACAGGTTTTCTGCGCGAACGGGGGGCGCGCCCCGCAGCTTGCAGGGCGCGCGCGAGCAGGTATTCGATCTGCGCGTTGACGCTGCGCAGCTCGTCGTCGGCCCAGATCCGGAGCGCTTCGTACACCTCCGGGTCCAGCCGCAGCGGATAGTTCTTGCGCTCGGCCACGGCTCCTCAGTGGTAGAGCGAGCCAGCGTTGACCACCGGCTGGGGATGGCGGTCGCCGCACAGCACGACCAGGAGGTTGCCGACCATGGCGGCCTTGCGCTCGGCGTCGAGCTCGACGATGTTTTTCTCGGAGAGCATCTCCAGGGCGTGCTCGACCATGCCGACGGCGCCTTCGACGATCTTGGCGCGCGCCGCGACCACGGCGCTCGCCTGCTGCCGCTGCAGCATCGCCGCCGCGATCTCCGGCGAGTAGGCGAGATGGCTGATGCGGGACTCGATCACCTCCACGCCAGCCTGGAGCAAACGCTCCTGGATCTCGCCTTTCAGGCCGCCCGAGATCTCCGCCGTATGGCTGGAAAGGGCCATCTCCCCTTCGTTCTCGGCCACGTAGGAAAACTGGGTCGCCAGGTTGCGCAGGGCCGACTCGCTCTGGACATGGACGAAGTTGATGTAGTCGTCCACGTTGAACAGGGCCTCGGCCGTGTCCACGACCTTCCAGACCACCACCGCGGCAATCTCGATCGGGTTGCCCGCCCGGTCGTTGACCTTGAGCTTGCCGGTCTCGAAGTTGCGGGTCCGCACGGAGACCTTCTTCTTGCTGTAGAGCGGATTGGCCCAGCGCAGGCCGGCTTCCTTGGCCGACCCCACGTAGTCGCCGAAGAGCTGCAGGACCTTGGTCTCGTTCGGGTTGACCAGGAACAGGCCGGCCCCGCCGAAGATGGAGGCCAGCAGCAGCAAAATGCTGCCCAGGATCAACGCCAGCGACCCGTTCTGGATGCCGGCCTTCATCCCGTAGATGGAGGCCCCAAACAGTGCGAGGAACAGGAAAAACATCCCGAAGCCCGGCCTGCCGTTGAACTCCCTTTCGCGAATCATGTCGAGTCTCTCCCTTCCACTTGATGGCAGAGTGATATCACTCTGACATTGTATACGAGATTCTCGGCTCGGTGTTTCGTTTGGGAGATTTTCAGGGCACTCAGTCGTGGATCTCGTACTTCACGTTCGCGAACACCACGAGCAGGAAGAGCACGCAGCCGACCCCGAAGAGGGTCAGGAAGGCGCCGTCGATCGACAGCCAGATCCTCAGCTTGTCGACGTCGGGCTTGTAATAGAAGCCGGGCGAGAGGCGATTGATGACGCGGTAGCCCATGATTCCGTTCGCCCAGACTCCGAGCACGGAGACGAGCGACAGCCAGAAGTGGGCCGCGGCCAGCTTCGGCGCCCGGGGACTTGGCGTTCCCCAGCCCGGAAGGGCCTGGTAGACCAGGCCGAAGAGCGTGAAGCCGACCCAGCCCAGGAGGATGACATGCCCGTGGACCGGCGCCCAGGGGCAGGACGGCTGCATGTGGCCTGCGAGGTAGTGGTGGAGGGGACCGTAGCCGGTCCAGAGGCCGAGCATGAGCAGGCCCGTCCCCCACTTCACGAAGCGCAACGAGATCTTTTTCATCCCGACAATCCTACCCGCGCCCGGCCCAGCTCGCGAACCTCGCTCCGCACCCAGGCTTCCACCTCCTCCCACTCCAGGGGGAGCGCCAGGCGCGGCATGGGCTCTCCTTCGATCTGGGAGAGGTCGGCCAGGCCCTTGAGCGCCTGGAGGGGGAAGTCGCGCACGTGGCCGAACTTGTCCTCGGCGCGGTGGAGCAGCTCGGCCAGCGGCAGGGCGCGGCAGAGCAGGTAGAGGTCCACGAAGTCCCGCCGCGTGCCGCGGCTGATGATGGCGCCGAGCTTCATGAGGCCGAGGTCCACGGCCGAGATCACGGCCAAGCCGGAGAGGTCCTCGAACGGCTCGATCAGCGGATAGGGATAGTAGTAGAGGCGCACGCCCACCCCGCCCTGGAGACGGACGAAGAGGTAGCCGTCGCGGGCCGTCTCCACCTCCGTGTCCGGAGCCAGGGCCAGCAGGTCGACCAGGAGGTCCCGGCGGTCGGGGCTGACCAGCCGGTTCGTGCCGCCCATGAGGTCCAGATCGCGGACCGGGCGGTGGCCCGTGTAGAGAGCGAGGGCGGCGGAGCCGGCGAGGTAGAAGTCGTCGGTCCACGGGCGGGAGGCGAGCTTCGCGAGCAGCTCCTGCGCGCGCGGGGAGAGCGACTCGGTGTGTTCCAGACTCAGAGAGGCCACAGGTCTTTCCTTGTCGGGACCTCGCCGCCGGCCGGGCGGCCGAGCACCGCTTCCCAGAAGGCCCGGCTGCGGAGGGAGAGCTGCCGTCCGCCGCGTTGCCCGAGCCAGGCGGCGAGCTCGGTTTCAGGGAGGTTGCGGGTGAGCCAGCGGAGGTCGGCCTCGTCGCCGTCTTCCAGCAGGCGGGCGATCAGGAAGGGGAGACCCGTGGCGAGATCCACATCGGCGTAGCCGGGGAAGAGCCGGCGGGTCTCCAGAGGGATCTCCAAATCAGGCTTCCCTGGCCGCTTCCTTCTTCCTGCGCGGGAGGGTGTGGACGGTCGCGGTGTTCTGCTCGTCGTCCATCTCCGCCTCCAGGCTGCGCTGGAAGAAGTCGATCGTGTTCTTGAACTTGAGCTGCAGCTCGCGGCGCTGCATGCGCAGCTCGCCGATCCTGCTCTCGATGCGCGTCGACTGGTCGATGGCCTGCTGCACGATCTTGTCGGCCATCATCTCGGCCTCCTTGACGGTCAGCTCGGCCTCGCGGCGGGCGTTGTTGGTGATCTCGTCCGACACCTTCTGGGCGCGCAGGAGCGTCTGCTGGAGCTGGTGCTCGCGCTGCATCGTTTCCTCCAGGCGCTGGCGATAGTACTTGTTTTCCCGGTCCAGCTTTTCGATCTGGGCCAACCTTCCGGCCAGCTCCTCGGCCACCAGGACCAGGAAGCCCTCCACTTCCGTGGGGTCGAAACCTCTCATGCGCTGGTTGAAACGCATCTTCTGGATGTCGAGCGGAGCGAGCGCCATACAGACCTCCTGGTACGAACCTTCGGGAAAGAGATAGCTATCCTAGCATGAATAAGGGCTATCCCCTCTATTCCCTCGCTCCGAACAGGGAGGTGCCCACGCGGACATGGGTGGCGCCCTCCTCGACGGCGACCTCGAAGTCGTGGCTCATGCCCATCGAGAGCCAGCCGGGGAAACCCGGCCACTCCGGCCTAGCCGCCAGCTCGTCGCGCAGCTCCCGCAGCCTGCGGAACCAGGGCCGGGAGCTTTCAGGGTCGTCCGCCTGGGGAGGGATGGCCATGAGCCCGACGATCTTCAGGTGCTCCAGGCCGGCCAGCGGGCGGACCGCTTCGGCGAGCCCCTCGGGAGAGAAGCCGTGCTTGCTCTCTTCGTTGCCGAGGTTGACCTCCAGCAGGCCGGAGATCCGCAACCCCCGGCGGCCCGCCTCCCGGTCGAGCGCCTCGGCGGTCCGCGGACGGTCGATGGAGTGCACGGTGCGGAAGAGGTCGAGCGCGGGCTTGACCTTGTTGGATTGCAGCGGTCCGATCAGGTGCCACTCAATGTCGATATCGCCGATGTCGGTGAGCTCGCGGCTCTTGGCGAGCGCCTCCTGGACGCGGTTCTCGCCGAAAACCCGCAGGCCGGCGCGCCAGGCTTCGGCGAGGACCTCGGCGGGCTGGGTCTTGCTGGCGCCGACGAGGACGACTTCTTCGGGACGCCGGCCGGAACGGCGGCAGGCTTCCTCGATGCGCCGGGTGATCCGGAGGTACCGCTCCGCGATGTCCCCCGGAGGGGGCATCAGTCCGGATCGACCTCCAGGTAGAGGATGCGCTTGCAACTGTCGCACTGCACCAGGCCGGTGCCGTTGCGGATCTCGACCACGGACTGCGGCCGGACCCGGTAGTTGCAGGCGGCGCAGTGCCACTCGCGCTGCCCCTTGCCGCCGGGCCGCTCGATCAGCCGGACGGAAGCCAGGGCGCCGCCGGGGTAGCGGTCCAGGATGCGCTCGAACTGGGTGACGAAGCCGCGCGGAAGCTTGCCGCGGAGCTCGGCGATGCGGGTCTTGAGCTCCGTCACCTGCTGGGCCACGGCGGGCTTCTCGGATTCCCAGCGGGCGAGCTCGGTGGCGTAGCGCCCCTCCAACTCGCGGAAGCCGTCGCGCTTCTCCTGCAGGTCCTTCTGCGCCTTTTCATGGAGCTCCAGCGACGACAGCGCCTTCTCTTCGGAGCCGGAGATCTGGCCCTTGACCGTGTCGATTTCCTGGAGGAGCGCGCCGTATTCGCGCTGGGTGCTGACCCGGTTGATCTGCTGCTGGTACTTCTTCAGCTTTTCCTGGGCGTCCGAGGCGGCCGCTTCGGCGGTCCGCCTTTCCCTCGCGGCCTCTTCGACCGCCTTCTCGATCTCATCGATCTCGGCCTTGCTCGATGCGTGCTCCTCGTGAAGCTCGCGCATCCAGTCCGGAATGCCGTGGAGCCGCCGCTCGGCATCGCGCAGGTGGTTGAGGGCGGCTTGCAGCTCCACGATGGTTTCGAGGTTCTGATTCATAGATGGGGTCAGTTCTCCTCTCCAAAAGACAGGGCAGGTCGAGCGCCCGGCGTGTGCCGTCGAAGGGGGGAGGCTCTTCGCGCCGGATTCGCCTGCGAAGTGGGTCCACCTGGATTCGAACCAGAGACCTGCCGGTTATGAGCCGGATGCTCTAACCGCTGAGCTATGGACCCGGAAAATAGCCCGCCAGGGGGCGGCTAGTCAGTATATATCAGCGCTCCTTCTTCCGGGCGGCCTCCTTGCCCGGCTTGCGCGCCTTCTCGCCCCCGGCCTCGGTCCAATCGTGCGCCTCCTGGGACGGCGGCAGCTCGTCCGCCACGAACGAACCCCACGCCCGGACCAGCCGCGCCGCCATCTCCCGGGTCTTGGCGGGATCGCTCGCCGGCCGGGTCCCCCGATGATCGCCGGCGGTCCAGCGTTCCAGCGTGAGCCGCGGAGGCTCGATCCCGTGCAGGGGGGGCGTGGCGGCGAAGCGGTCGCGCAGGCGGGTGAACACGGCACGGGGAGGCTCCGTCAACTGCGCGCGCGATTCCTTGGAGCGGAATGCCATGCGGGCCAGGTAGTACGTGGTCTCCGGCGGCGAGAAGCGGGATTCCCAGAGGAGCTGGTCGTCCCCCTCGACCAGGGAAAAGCGGTTCGTGCCGTTGGTCAGGTAGAGCTCGGACACGGCGGGCACCGAGGATTGGCGGAAGAGGCTGGGAGCCGCGGCCGGCGGGACCTCGCCCCCGGCCGCCACGACGAGCGTGGCCCAGATCCGCGTCGTGGGCAGGCGCTGCCGCTTGGGCATGCGGATCTCGCGCTCGAAGCCCGCCGGCAGCTTGACGATCAGCGGCACTTCCAGGAGCTGGCGTCCGAGGTTGCCGCCGTGGAGGATCTGCCCCTTCTCGCCGAATTCCTCGCCGTGATTGGAGGTGACCACGAGCAGAGTGCGGTCCCACTCGCCGCTGGCGCGCAGGGCGTCGAGGAGCCGGCCGAGCTGCTCGTCGGCCGAGGCCACGTTGAGGCAGTACATGGCCCAGAGCCGCCGCCGCTGGTTGAGCGGCAGCGGGGTAGCCGGGTCGAACCAGCGCTCGATCTGGCTGGGAAGGATCTTGCGCGGGAGCTGCGGCGGCTTGCGGCCGAGCCGGGGGACGAACGCGTTGTGGCGGACATAGGGCGCCGCGGGCGCGGGCAGGTGAGCCCAGACGAACTGCCGCTCGTCCTTCATCCCCTTCAGCCGCTCCACCAGGCGGGCGCCCTTGCCGTAATTCTGGAACACGTCGAAGCCCTGGTTGAAGCCGAAGGTGTGATCGTTCCAGGGTCCGCTCCAGTGGCCGGCCGTCTTGTAGCCGGCGGCCCGCAGCGCCTCGGCGAGGGTGATCAGCGCCGGGGAGAGGCGGGCGCGCCCCGGGTGGAGCACCTGGTGCTGCCAGGGGCGCAAGCCGGTGAAGAGGGTGGCCAGGGTGGACCCTTCCCAGCTCGACGACGCGATGGCCGGCCCCGCCCAGTCCGCCTCGCGGATGAGCTCGTCCATCCGGGGGGTCAGCCCGGGCTCGCCCCCGAGCCCCTCGACGGCATCTGCCCGAAGAGAATCGAGGGTGATCAGGACGATGGGGCCGTCGTGGGGGTAGTCGGGGGCACAGGCGGTGAGAAAGGACAGCAAGGACACCAGGGACACCAAGGACTTCAAGGACCTGGTCCCTGGCGTCCTTGATGTCCTTGTCGTCCTTGCTCCCACTCTCACCCGGGCAGGGGATACAACTGCCGGTAGCTGTCCGACAGCACCAGGATGCGCTTCACGTAGGTCTTGGATTCTTCGAGGTCGAGCCCTTCGAGGAAGCGGTCGAGCTCCTTGGATCTCGATTCCTTCCACATCCTCTTGATCCGGTACGGTCCGCCGTTGTACCCGGCCAGGGCCAGCTCGACGTTGCTGTCGAACATGTTCAGCACCTGGCTGAAGTAGGTCGTGCCCAGGCGGAGGTTGAAGGCCGGGTCCGACAGCTTGTCGTGGGAGTAGCTCAGGCCGGCCTTGCCCGCCAGCTCGCGCGCCGTGGCCGGCATGAGCTGCATCAGGCCGCGGGCGCCCGCCCAGCTCTGGGCCTGGGTGTCGAAGGCGCTCTCCTGGCGGATGATCCCGTAGACCAGGTGGAGCGGCAGCCGGTTCTGCGTCGCCCAGGCGCGGACCGTGTCCTGGTAGTCGAGCGGGTAGTAGAGGCGCAGCGCCGCTTCCGGCAGGGTGGCCTGGTGGGGTCCGCCGAGCGCGGGGAAGGCCTCGCGGATCGTGAGCATGCTCTTGCGGCGCTCCCCGTTGCGGGATTGCACCAGGGCTTCGAGAGCTTTCCGGGCGCGCTCGTCAGCCGTCGCCTTCCCCGGCAGACCGACCAGCTCCATCTCGGCGATCGCCAGCTCCTCCAGCCCGAGGTCGGTCAGGAGCCGCGCCCGGTGCAGGGTGGGATCGTCCGGCCAGACCTCGACGCCGCGCTCGTCCACGGCCGGGGCCTTGCCGCGCAGCCGGATCAGGGCGTTCTTGCGGTAGAGGTCGGTCGTGTCCGCCGAGGCGACCTCGCGGTAGATCTGCTGGGCGCGCTCGGTCTCGCCGAGGGCTTCAAAGGAACGCGCGCTCCAGTAACGGCCGCGGCGGCCGGCGCTGTCGTCGGGATAGAGGGCGAACAGCTCCGTCCAGTAGCCGATCGCGCTCGAGAAGTTGCTGCGGCCGTACTCGCGCCAGCCGCGCTGCCAGAGGTGGGAGGCGCCCGTCGTATCCCGGGCGGCGAGCCGGCGGAGCTGTCGCAGCACCTCGATCGACTCCTCGAAGCTGTCGTCCGCCAAGTCCTTGTAGAGGGAGCGCAGGGCCTTGATCGCCAGCTCCGGATCGGCCGCTCCCATCTGACCTACCTTGCGCAGGTGGCCGTGGGAGCGCTCCAGGTACTGCTGGCGCTGGGCGGCGGGCATGGTCCGTCCGCGGCGGGCGGTCGCGACCTCGGCCGCGGCCTGGGCGCGTGCCCATTCCAGGGCCGCGAGCTGCTTCGGGCTGGAAGTGGTGCGGCCGGAGAGCAGCTCCAGTGCTCCGAGGCCCTCGTTGATCCGGGTGAGGGCCTCGGCCTTGAGCAGCGCCCAGTCGAGATCGCGGTCGCGGGCGTCGGCCGCGTCCAGCACCGCCAGGGCGCTGGCGTCGAGCTTGAGGTCGAGGAGCGAGCGGGCGCGCCGCTCGAGCTGGTCGGGCGTGAGGATCGCCGCCCATGCAAGCTCGGCGGCATTGTTCCCGTTCCCCTCGGGCTCGTCGCGGAAGATCTCGGCCACGGCGAGCTCGGCTGCCGCGGACGGGGAGTCGGCGAGCAGGCGCCGGGCAGCCTCGCGCCGGACTTCTTCGTCGCCCCCGGTGGAAGAGATCGCGGTGCCGATCTCCCAGGCGAGCTTCTCCAGCCGGGTGGCCTCCGGTCCCGAGACCTTCTCGCGCCGCGCCTGCGCCACGAGGTCGAGGGCGCGCCGCGCGTCGCCCTGCTTCCAGGCGAGCTCCGCCGCCTCGGCGAGGGCCCGCGGCCGGAGCGGCGAGGCCGGATAGTCGCCGAGGAGCTTGGCGAGCGACGCCTGCGCGAGGAGGATGTGGCCTCTTGCCTCCGCCGCGTCGCTCAGCGTATACAGCCGCCAGTCCTCCAGAATCCCGTCCGGATCCTGGGCGGCGAACAGACGCTCCTCGGCCTGCCCCGCCTGCTGGCAGGAATGGGCGTAGAAGCCGGTGACGAGGCGGGCGAACCCGGCCTCGGGCCCCTTGCCCGCGGCGAGCGGAGCGAGGGCCTTGGAGGCTCCCCCACAATCGTTCCGGCGCGCGGCCTCGGCCGCCTCCGCGAAGAGCAGGGCGGTGCGGTCGGACTTCGCGACGAAGGGGACCGCCGGGTGAGGCCGGACGGCTGGCTGGGAGGCGGAGCCCAGCAGCAGCGGGACGAGCAGGAGCAGAGCGGGGGGAACGAGGTTCTTCCGGGGCGGCTTCGGCGAACGGCGACGGCTCGAGCTGCTCAACGTCTAAAGCTCCTCGACGGGCACGCGGAAAATACCGGCGCTCGTGCGTTACAACATCAACCGGGGCCCATCAAATCCCGAGGGCCTTGGTGTCGCCGGCCGCAAGGATGCGGACCAGCTCCTGGTAGAAGTAGTCCGTGGTCTTGAGGATGCGTGCCTCGACCCGCTCTTCGTACATCTGCCGGGAGCGGTCGATGTCCTCCCGGAGCCGCTCGTACAGGTCGCGCTTGCGCCGTCCTTCTTCCACCTGCTCTTCATTATAGAGCTTGATCTCGCTGACGAGGAGCCGGGCGAGCCGCCGGGCCTCCTCGTGCAGGGGGTCGTCGGTCACCACGGGCTGCCGCGCGGCGCCGCCGAAGGCCCAGCCCGGACCCTGCACGTCGCTCGGCGGGCGCACCTCGGGGGTGGCGGCCACGGCGGGAGCGGAGTCGTCAGCCGAATGAGCCGGCGGAGCGGGCGGGGCGGGCGGCGGCACCGGCCGGATCGGCGTGGGCGGAGCCATGGGCCGCTCGGGCTCCGGTTCCGGCATCGCCGGCACGGGCGCGGACGGGGTCATCGCTTCACGCAGGCTGGAGCGCTGGAGCAGGACCGTGGCTTCCGGGCTGGAGGCCAGTATTGGATCCGATACTTGCTCCGGCTCGGGCTCCGGCTCCTCGATGACGGCGGAGAGGCCCCGCAGGTCGACCTTCTGGGTCGGCGTGGCGGCATCCTCGTCGTCGGCGGGCTCGCCCCAGCCGCTCGCGGGCTCGGCGGCGGTGTCGTCGATCGACTCCAGCTCGTAGGTCTCGGACTCCTCCACCTCGGCCCACGGCGCGGCAGGCTCGGGCTCCGGCTCGGCCATCACCTCCATCTCCACCTCGACGTCGGAGGTGGTGCCGGCAGGGCTCTCCCAACCGGCGGCGGCCGGCAGCGCCTCGGCCGGCTCTTCCATCGTCTCCGTCATCGGTTGGGCAGGCGTCCAGGGCTGCGTCGGCTCCGTCTCGTCCTGGGCGACCTCCCCGGTGTAGGCCGGGATGGCGGCGGTCTGTGCACCGGCGTCCACGGCCGGCGGCTCTTCGGGGGGAGCTTCGATGGCAGCAGCTTCCTCCTCGACGGCTTCCTCGACCGGGGCCAGGGTCGCCGTGGACGAGCGCTCGCGGAACGGCAGCGACTCGATGGCGAGGGCGGCGGTGTAGCAGAGGACCTGGAGCGCCTCGGGGGTGAACGGCGCGCCGTCGGTGCGGTCGGCGTAGAGGGCGGCGGCCACCCGGTCGCGCAGCACCAGGGGCACGAGCACGCCGTCGCGCGGGACCGGGGTCTCGAGGCGGCTGCACAGGGCGGCGCACTCGTTGGCCGACAGCCGGGCCGGGCCCTGGCCCTGGAACGCGTGGCTCCACGAGCCGTCCCCGGGAGCGCCGAGGTTGAGGTCGCGGACCGCGGAGTCGGCGTCGCCGAAGCCGTGGCCGCTCCAGCCCCGCACCTCGCCGCCGCGCAACAGCAGGATGGCGGACCGGGAAGCGTAGCGCGCCGATTCCTGCATCAGCGCGGTCAGGATCTCGGCCTGCGAGCGGGCGCGGTCGATGGCGCCGAGCGCCTCGCGCAGCTCGGACAATCCGCCGCGCCGGGCGCCGGAGGCCAGCCCCTCCGCCAATCCCTCTGCCTCTGAGCGCACCGAGGGCTCGAGGTCGTCATGGGCGACGAACGATTCGGGCACCGGCGGCCGCAGCTCGGCAAGCCGTCCCAGGAGATCCTCGCTGCTGGAGCGCAGCCATTGCGAGACCTCCTGGCGCATGTCGGCCACCGCGCGCTCGAACGTGGATCCGATCTCGCGATTGAGTTGCTGGACTTTTTCCGAAAGGGCCATCCTCAGCTCTCCGCAACCTGTCTCTTACAGGGACCGTACTTGAGAAATCCGATTATTCTGTACCCTCCCCCCTGTGTCAAGGCTCGAATCCCTTTGAAAGAGAAGGGCTTTCGCCTCCTGCCTTGGTCGCCCCG
Organism: Thermoanaerobaculia bacterium; assembly: GCA_036277235.1. GTDB lineage: Bacteria > Acidobacteriota > Thermoanaerobaculia > Multivoradales > UBA5704 > DATMER01. The sequence goes on from DASUNJ010000680.1 coordinate 10,991, forward strand.
GCACCCGTGTGGTAGGTTGCCGCGGTCTTTGAAGGAGGCTCTGGATGGGGGTAGTACCGGGACAGAGACGGTCCGTATCGTATGGCCTGCTGTTGGGGGTCCTGGCCCTCCTCCCGGGCTGCGGACCGCGCCAGGAAGAACGCCGGGAAGAGCGCCAGGCCGAGGTCACCGTCGCCCAGTGGGACTGGCTGCAGCAGACCAAGCAGCGTCTCGACGAGCAGCGCGAGCGCCTGGCTCAGCTCGAATCTCGCGCGGAACCAGGTAAAACCCCTTCCGCGGAGCTCCTCCCCCTCCGCAAGGAGGTCGACGACCTCGCAGAGGACTTCAACCGCCGCCTCGTCGAGTACGTGAATGCTCACGCCTCCAGCGGTGAGACGCCCGGCGAGCGCCAGCTCGCGGCGATCCGCATGAAGAGCGACGAGGACATCCTCCTCGCCCGCGAGTACGTCGAGGAGGCCGGCGACTACCGCCGCGCCATCGAGATCTACGAGACGGCGCTGGCCGCCGATCCGGAAAACCCGCGGCTCCGAACCGAGCTGGAGACCGCCAAGGCGCGGCGCTACATCACACGGGAGCGCTTCGCGCTGGTCAAGGAGGGGATGGCCCAGGACGAGGTCCGCCGCCTCCTCGGCCCGCCCAACCTGCAGGACGTGCGCGACTACCCCGAGCGCGGGGTCACCGCCTGGTTCTATCCCAAGGACGCGAGCGGCGCCGCCGCGGCGGTCTGGTTCCGCACGGGAGATTCCACGGCCGAGGCCTACCAGCTCGACTTCGACGCCCTCCAGCCCCCGGCCCCCGCCGCCTCCGGCACTCCCAGGCGACCCCCTGCACAGCCCCAGGCGACCCCCCGGCCTTGACTTTCAGCCCCGAATGGGCGACGCTTTCCGGTACGCGTCCTCATGGGGCGCTCCTATTGCCCATAGAAGGTGAGGTGAGTTAAACAATGCCCGTTGTGCACGTGCGCGAAGAGGAGAGCTTCGAAAACGCGCTCCGCCGCTTCAAGCGCAAGGTTGAGAAGTCCGGCATCCTGACGGAGCTGCGGAAGCGCCAGCACTTCGAGAAGCCCTCGGTGAAGCGCAAGCGCAAGGCCGTTCAGGCCCGCAAGAAGATGATCCGCAAGCTGCTGGAAGAGCGCCGCCAGGGTCTCGCCTGACCTCACCTTAGACGCGTAGAAAATGAAGAGGAGGCCCCAAGGAGCCTCCTCTT
>DASUNJ010000681.1:0-6771 GCA_036277235.1 Thermoanaerobaculia bacterium
AACTTCGGGGAGAGGGGTCTCCCTCCCAGGTAGAGGGCTCTACCCGCGGGGGAGAGAGGTCTACCCGGCGGGGAGAGGGCTCTACCCCGGGGGGAGAGGGGCCTGCCCGGCGGGGAGAGGAGTCTACCCCAGGGGGAGAGAGGCCTACCCCTCGGGGAGAGGGATCTACCTCGGGGGTAGAGGGGTCTACCCGGGGGTTTCCGCGGGAAAACCGTCCGTGGCGGCCGCCTCCCGCTGCCGGCGGTCGTACCGGAAGCTCAGCACAGCGGGAACGAGCGTGATGGCCACGAGGCACGTCGCGACCGCCCCGAGGATCGCCACCTTGCCCGTGGAGACCAGCCCCGGATAACTGGAGAACATCATCGAGCCGAAACCGAAGATCGTGGAGACCGAAGCTGCCACGACCGCCTTGCCCGTCTCGACGATCCCCTTCTCGAACCGCTCGCGGGACATGTCCTGCACCTCCTTGAACCGGTGCAGGATGTGGACTCCGTAATCGACCCCGATGCCGATGATCATCGTCGTCACGAAGATGTTGATGAAGTTCATCGGGGTGTCCGCCGCCACCATCCAGCCGGCCATCCAGATGAGCCCCACGGTCAGCGGCGCCATGGCGGCGAGGGTGCGGGAGAAGCTCCGGAAGTCGATCCAGATGAGGAGCATGACCAGGAGGGTGCCGACCACGCAGGCGATCCAGGCGTCCCGCACCACCAGCGCGCGGACCCGCTGGTTGACCACGTTGGTCCCGGAGAGCGCCGCCTGCGGCCCCAGCGACTCCGTCAGGCGCACGGCGTCCGGAGGCGGCTCGCGGCGCCAGCGGTTGTCCGGCGGATAGAGGTAGACCGCGGCCTTCCAGCCGCGGTCGGTGTGGCGCAGGTAGCGCTCCAGGAGGAGCCGGGTCTGCGAGGTGGCCTGGAAGCTCTCATGGTCGACCGTCTGCCGCAGGCTCACGACCTGGGACAGGAGGTCGAGCCCCTGCGCGAACCCTTCCGGCCTCAGCCCTTCCCCGGCGGCGGCGCTGGCGAAGGTGGAGCGGATACGGTCCAGGTCGAGCGCGCCTGTCCTCTGCCGCTCGATCCACGCGAGCGCCTCCCGCTGCTGGGTCGGCGGCGGGATCAGCGAGGTCACGCCGCTGTAGCCGTAGAGCGTGCCGGCCTGGACCAGGTGCTGCGCTCCCTCGGCCGCCTTGCCGGAGAGCTCGATGACCTCCTCGGGCGTGCTGCCGGTCAGGATGATCGACATCGAGTCGAAGCCGGAGCCGAACTTCCTGCCCACCTCTTCGGCCACGTCGATGCCCCGGTTCCCCTTCGGCCGCATCGTCTTCATGCTCTCGTCGAACTCGATGTCGACCGCCAGGGCCAGCGAGATCAGCGTGATGACGATCCCGATCAGGATCGTCGGCCGCGGGTGATGGAGGGCGAGCCGCATGAGCCCCTCGGACCCGAAGCTGTGCAGGAAGAGCGTGGGCTGCTTCTGGCGCCGGGTGTGATGGTCCTCGCTCCAGGCGAGCATGGCCGGCAGCAGCAGGAAGACCGAGAACACGCAGAACAGGATGCCGGTGCCGGTGAGAAGCCCCATCTGGCGCAGGCCGGTGAACTCGGTGAAGGTGAACGCCCAGAACGTGACCGTCGTCGTGACGGCTCCGATCAGCACGGCGCGGCCGTTCGAGCCCATCATGGCGACCAGCGCCTCTTCCAGGTTGGCTCCCTGCTGCCGCTCCTCGATGTAGCGCCCGTAGGAGACGATCACGAAGTCGATGCCGAGGCCGACCAGCAGCGCGGCCACGCCGCTCGTCGCGGAGCTCAGCGAGCCCACCGCGATCTTGGCGAAGCCGAAGGTGAGGAGCAGGCCGGTGAACAGCGGGAACATCGCGTAGATCAGGGTGCCCGGCCGGCGGAAGGTGAACCAGAAGAACAGCAGCACGCTGGGCACCACGGTGCCCAGGTTCCAGAGCATGTCCCTGCGGATCAGCCCGGCGTCGCCCAGGGCCGTCAGGTGGGGACCGCCGACGACCACCTCCGGTGTCTTCAAGCCCGGACCGGCGATCTCTCCCCACTTGCCGGTCTCCTCGGCCACGATACGGTCCACCTTGGCGGCGAGCTGCTCTGCGAACTCGATGTCCTGGGGCGGCCGCACCGGCTCGGCCAGGATCAGAAGAAGACTGTGATCGCCCGACAGGTAGTACCCGCTCGTCCAGTCGACCTTGAGCGAGCCGCGGGAGGACTGCAGCCGGCTGAGGAACACGTCGGCCAGGCCGAGCGGATCGATGCGCAGCAGCTCCTTGGCGGCCAGGCCCTGCGGCGTGGAGATCTGGCGCCGCATCTCGCTCACGTGGCTCCGGATCCCCTCGTCGGAAAGCCGTTCTTCGAGCTTCTTCCGGCCGCCCTCGTCGAGGAAGAGCAGAGCCTTGGGGTAGAAGGTCTCGAGCAGCTCCTGGGGATCGCCGACCTTGTGCTGCACGGTCTTCAGGTCGGGCAGGGTTCCCAGCCGCTCGGCCAGCCGGTCGGCCAGGGTCTCGTAGGGGTCCACCACCGTGTCCTGCGGGATGCGGATCGCCACCAGCAGGTAGGTGCTGCTGCCGAAGTCCTGGAGCGTCTCGACGTAGGCGCGCACCGCCGGGTCTTCCTGGGGCAGCAGGCTCAGCATGTCGGTGTTGAAGCTGAGCTGCAGGATCAGGACGAGCGAGAGGGCCAGCAGGACCCCGAACGCGATGAAGACGGCACGGTAGCGGCGCCTTGCAAACAGCGCAAGGCGCTGGAGAAACGACAGTTCCATCTATCTATTGCCTCGGACCGGATGGGGGGAACAGGTTGATCGGCGTCTCGCCCTTGAGGATGAGCCTGCCGAAGCGGACGAAGTACTCGATGCCCGAGTAGGCCGTGATCAGCAGGGTCGCCCACAGGGAGATCGGCGCCAGGTGCCGGAACTCGCCGAGCTGGTTGTAGATGATGAGCAGGGCGATCGAGATGATCTGGACGGTCGTCTTGATCTTGCCCGACAGGCCGGCGGGGATCACCAGGCCCTCGGCCGAGGCGAAGCCGCGCAGCGAGGTCACCGCGAACTCGCGGCAGATGATGACCACCACGATCCAGGCCGGGACTACCGTGGGATCGAGCTCGACCAGGGAGATGAACGCCGCCGAGACCAGGATCTTGTCCGCCGCCGGATCGAGCAGCGTGCCCAGGCGGGTGACCTCCTTGCGCTTGCGGGCCAGGTAGCCGTCGAAGAAGTCCATGACCGCGGCGAGCAGGAACAGGCCGAGCCCCCACCACTCCTTGTCCTCGAACTTCGTGAGGAGGACCACCACGAGCGGAGGCACGAGCAGGATCCGGAAGATCGACAGAAGGTTTGGAAGATTCAGCATGCAGAGCGCGGCCCGGCTAACGGGGGCATTCTATGCCACCGCCGCACGGAACGGTTGCGGTCAACCTTTCAGCGCCTCGTGTCGAGGGCCGTCGTGACCACGATCCGGTTCTGGCTGTTGCGGGTGATGCGGGGCTTGCGCAGGCCGGTGAGGGAGATGGAGACCTGGCCGCCCCGGCTGGAGGAGACGACCGGCAAGGTCGTCAGGGACGGCTCGCCGCCCTCGAAGAGAGCGAAGACCCGCTTCACGTAATCGCGGGTCTCCCGGTAAGGCGGGATGCCGTTGTAGCGCTCCACCGCGCCCGGGCCGGCGTTGTAGGCGGCCACCGCGAGGTCGAGCCGGCCGGAGAACCGGTCGACCAGGTGGCGCAGGTACTGGGTGCCGCCGCGCACGTTCTCGTCGGGGTCGTAGGGGTCGGACACCCGGAGCTGGCTCGCCGTGCCCGGCATGAGCTGCATCAGCCCCATGGCGCCCTTGTGCGAGCGCGCCCGGTGGTTGTACCCGGACTCGACCTGGATCATGGCCCGGACCAGCTTGGGGTCGAGGCTCTGGTCGGCGCTGTGGCGGTCGATGGAGATCTGAATGCTGGCGTCGGGGATGTCGACGAGCTTGCTGGAGTACCGGCGGGCCCGCTGCGCCGGCGCCTCGTTGTAGATCACCTTCCGCCCCTCGGCGTTGACGACCATGCGCACCTGCGCAGCGGCCTCCGCCGACAGCGAGAGGGCGAGAAGGATCCAGATCGGGACGGATGGCGTCTTCACAATCGTCGACCCCAAACGGTGCCCGGACCCTTCAGGGGGTCCCGGCATCACACAAACTGATTACGGCTTACAGCGGGATGTATCTTAGCGTATAGATGGGATGGGGGCAAGGGGCCCCTCCCCTGCCCTCCCCCGCTACGCGGGAGAGGGGGTCCCCGCCCGCCCATGGAATTCATCAGCGGGAGGGGAGGCGGCGTCCTCTCCCGCGAAGCGGGGGAGGATAGAGGAGGGGGTCTTTTACCTGGCCAGCTGCTCGCGGACCGCGTCTTCCACCGCCGCCAGCGCCTCGGGCAGGTTCTCGGGCTGCTTGCCGCCCGCCTGCGCGAAGTCGGGGCGGCCGCCGCCGCCGCCGCCGACGATGGGCGACAGGCGCTTGACCAGCTCGCCCGCCTTGATCCGCGGCGTCAGGTCCTTGGTCACCGCGGCTACCAGGCTGACGTTGTCCTCCGAGCGCGAGCCGATCACCACGACGCCCGAGCCGAGCTTGGAGCGCAGGGCGTCGGCCATGTCGCGCATCTCGTTGGCGGGCGCGGGCGGCACCTCGCGCGCCAGGACCCGGATGCCGTCCACCATCCGCTCCTCCTCGGCCGCCGGGGCGGCGCCAGAGACGAGCTGCATCCGGAGCTTGCGCATCTCCTGCTCCAGCTCATCCTGGCGCTGGCGGATCTGCTCGGCGCGCTGGAGCTGCTGGTCGTAGTCGCCGGAACGGATGCCGAGCCGCGTCACCAGCTCCTGGTAGGCGACGCGCTGCTGGCGCACTTCAGCGAGCGCGTAGGCGCCGGTCACCGCCTCGATGCGGCGCACTCCCGAGGCCACGCCGCGCTCCGTGTCGATCATGAAGAGGCCGATCTCGCCCGTGTTGCGCACGTGGCAGCCGCCGCAGAGCTCCAGGCTGAACCCGGGGACGTTCACCGTGCGCACCCGCTCGCCGTACTTCTCGCCGAACAGCGCCATGGCGCCGGCCGCGATCGCCTCCTGGTAGCTGCGCCAGACGAACTCGGTCGCGACGGAGCGGCGCACCCACTCGTTGACCAGGTCCTCGACCTGCTCCATCTCCTGCCGGAACATGCCGCGGTGATAGGTGAAGTCGAAGCGCAACCGGTCCGGCGCCACCAGCGAGCCGGCCTGGCGCACGCTCTTGCCGAGCACCTGGCGCAGCGCCGAGTGCAGCAGGTGGGTGGCCGTGTGATTGCGCTGGGTCGAGAGCCGCACCTCGTGGTCCACCTTGAGCTGCACGCGCATGTGGCGCGTGAGCGTCCCCTGCTCCACCTCGACAAAATGGAAATAGACGCCGGACGCGTCCTTCTGCGTGTCCACCACCCGCGCGCGGCCGCCGCCGCCGTCCCAGAGCAGGTAGCCGGTGTCCCCCACCTGGCCGCCGGACTCGGCGTAGAACACCGTCTGGTCGAGGATGACCACGCCGGACTGCCCCTGGCTGATGGACGAGACGCGCTCCGGCGCGCCGTCCTTCCAGGTGGCGAGGCGGACGACCTCGGCGGCGCCACTGGTCTCCAGCATCTCGGTACGGTCGTAGCCCTCGAAGCGGGTCTCGGCCAGCTCGGCGTGTCCGCGCACCACCTCGCGCAGCGCCGCCATGCGGTTCTGGACCTCGGCCGTGGCCTTGCGCGATTGCTCGCGCTGCGACTGCATGGCCTCGCTGAAGCCGGCCTCGTCGATGCGGAAACGCTCCTCCTCGGCGATCTCGCGGATCACCTCCAGCGGCAGGCCGTAGGTGTCGTAGAGCCGGAAGACCATGGCGCCGGGCAGCTCCGTCCTGCCCTCGGGACGCAGGCGCTCGATCTCCTCCTGCACCTGGCGGGCGCCGTTGGCCACGGTCGAGAGGAACTTCTCCTCCTCGGTCCTGATCGTGCTGACCGAGGCCTGGCGGGTGGCCGCGAGCTCCAGGTACTGCTGGCCCATGATCTCGCCCAGCACGGGCACGAGCTTGTGGAAGAACGGCTCCTCGAAGCCCAGGCGCATGCCGTGGCGGACCGCCCGGCGCAGGATGCGGCGCAGGACATACCCGCGCCCCTCGTTGCCCGGGATCACGCCGTCGGCGAGCAGGAAGGTGACCGCGCGCAGGTGATCGGCGATGACCCGCAGGGAGACGTCCTTCTCCGCGTCCTTGCCATACTCGAGCTTCGCGAGATCCGCGGCAGCGTCGAGAACCGGCCGGAAGAGGTCGGTCTCGTAGTTCGAGTCGACCCCCTGGAGCACGGCCGAGACGCGCTCGAGGCCGGCGCCGGTGTCGATGGACGGATTCGGCAGCGGATGGAGGATGCCGGCCTCGTCGCGCTCGTACTGCATGAAGACCAGGTTCCAGATCTCCAGGTAGCGGCCGGACTCGGTGCCCTCGTCCCAATCGACCGCCGGGCGGTCGGGGTGGAGGTCCACGAAGATCTCGCTGCACGGTCCGCAGGGACCGGTCTCGCCCATGGCCCAGAAGTTGTCCTTCTTGCCGCAGCGGTGGACGCGCTCGGCGGGCAGGGTGGAGAGCTCGAGCCAGAGCTTCAGGGCCTCGTCGTCCTCCTCGTAGACCGTGGCCGACAGGTGATCGACCGGCAGCCCCCAGACCTGGGTGACCACCTCCCAGGCGGCGCGGATGGCCTCGTCCTTGAAGTAGTCGCCGAAGGAAAAGTTGCCCAG
>DASUNJ010000682.1:0-18378 GCA_036277235.1 Thermoanaerobaculia bacterium
AGCAAAAAACTACCAACTCGTCATCTAAAGCAACGACGCCGCAGGCCGGGGGCCGGGGTAGGAAGGGCGACGGTCAAACGCCGGCCCCTCCCAGGCGCCGAAGCTCGGCGAGCACTTCAGCGGGAAGCACCAGCTTCGACCATCGCGGCGTCCTCTTCGTCGGTACGATCCCGGGAAGCACGTGGCTCGCGTTGTAGGCGCGGCCCCGGAGATGCTCGATCAGGCGGTTCTCCAGGAAGTCTTCGGTCCCGACGGCGACCTCGGGCCGGCGCAGAGTGCAGAGGTACTGCGGAACCGCCGGGAACTTCCCCCTGGGCCGGCCGTTGAGGTCGATCCGGTCCAGGCGCCACGCTCCGCTTTCGGGAAGCTCCTCCGGCACCAGCGCGTACTGAAGCGCCTCGGACGTGCGCCGGCCGCTCAGGAAGAAGTCGGTGTTCAGCTTGAACCAGGCGAGGTGGAAGCGCGCTCCGTTCACTATGTTTCGAACCTCTTCCGATTGCGCAGGCCGCGGTCCAGGCGGTCTGCGACCTCGCGGACCCGCTCCGCGATCTCCGCCGCAAACGGATAGGCGGTCCCGAGGTAGCGCCCCAGGTACCCCTCCAGGTGGCGGAGGTCGGCAAGCACGGCGCGCAGCTCGGCCCGGGGCGTGAAATCCTCGGCCGGCCAGTAGTAGCGGCACTCGCACGCCATGCCGTCGATCAGGTGCCCGATGGTGCGAAACGCCTCCGCGTCGCCGGGCATGGTGAAGTGGACCAGGAACGTCTCCCGGAAGGCGGGGAACTTTTCGAACTGCACAGGCTTGATTCGAGGGACCATTCCGCGTCGCTCAGACTTCGGAAAGGAACAGGTGGCCATCTTGATCCTTCTCGAACACGAGCAGCTCACGCCGCTGCGCTTCGGGCTGGCTGCTTTCCTTCTCAAGCTTCAACCACGTCACGAACCAACGGCCGTACTCGAAGAAGACACGCAATCCACCTTCTTCGGGCGTGTAGCGCGGCATATGGATATCCCCGGTATCTTCAAGAGCGTGGGGGGTGAAGTACTCCCATGCAACGAAGTCGTACAGGATTTGCCTCGTGGCCTCGTCGTTTCGATCCAGATCGAGACCGACGGGTGCGTGCTCATCGCGGAGCAACGGGTCCAGCGCACGAACCGCAGACCAGAGCGACTGGCGCAAGACCTGTTCGTCGAGATCCGGCGAGCCTTCAGCCTTGCCCTCAGGCGAGGGTCCCTCGCGTTGAAGCGGTGCGAGCATCTCCAACAGGCGCGTCCGCATGCCTTCCAGTTCGGCGGCGGTTTCCTCGGGCAATGGCATCCTCTCTCCTTCGTCAGGTTGGTGAGCGCGCACTGTTCATTGCAGGAGTAAGATAGTCAGCAAACTGCCGAGCCGAGCCGCTGCTGGTAAAGGTCGCGGATTCTTCAACCGGAGAAATGTGTCGACGGGCGAAGATCGTTGTCCATTTTTACCCCGGCTGCGGCAACTATAAAAAGAGGTGAATACTCAGCTCCGGAGACCGTCCGAATGACCGTGAAGAGCCGCCCCCCCGGTGACCGCGCCTTCGTGGTCAACTGCATCGCCCTCAAGAAGGACTTCTCCAACAAGGACGTCGGCGGCCGGATCGGCATGGATTCCAAGGAGGTCTCCCGCCGCCTGCGCAAGGAGACGCTCGACGACCCGGCATTCGCACAGCTCCTCGCCGGGGTGGAAGCCAAGCCTTCCGAGGTCGCCGCCGCGACTGGCTGCTTCGAGGCGATGGAGCCTGATCCGGACCTCACCGACGAGGAGCGGGCGGTCGCCGAGACCGTGATCCTGGAGAACGCGCGGCGGGACCGGGCCCTCTTCAAGGAGATGGCCCTCCGGTCCCGCGAGGCCCCTCCGCCCGACAAGTACCCCGAGCCGGAAGAGGTCGAGCCCACCCGCTGGAAGGCCCGGGAGCAGATGGCCCGGCTGAAGAGCCTCACGGTTCACCAACGGCTCGGGGCGGTGAGGTTCCCCGAGTTCCACCATTGGGGGTTCGTCGTGGAGGCGGCGGAGGAATCTGAGAGCGCAGCCTCCCAGGATCTCGACCAAGCGGCCGGGTGGGCACAAGCGGCGTCAGAAGTTGCGGGCCAAGTGAAAGGACCCGAGTGGTGGTGCAAGCGGCTGAAGGGTGCAGTGGCCGCCTACGGGGTGAACGTCCTGAGAGTGAAGGGCCAGGTCAAGGCGGCGCGGGCCGAGTTCGGGCCAGCCGAGGCTCTCTGGAATGTCGGCTCCGACCCTCTCCAGATCTTCGATTCCGCGCTGCTTCTGGACCTGGAAGCCTCGCTCTGCCGCGACGAGCGCAGGTTCGAGGACGCCCTCGAGCGCCTCAGGGAGGCCCTTCCCTTGAGCCGCAACCGGGCACGCATCCTTACCAAGATGGGCACGGTGCTGGCCATCATGGGCGACTATGAAGGTGCCGTCGAGGCCCTGCTTGAAACAGAGCCGCTACGGCACACGGAGCCACGCCTCTGGTACCAGCATCGCTTCAATCTTTCCGTGCTGCACACTCACCTCCAGAGATACTCCGAGGCCGCCGGGCTGGTCGATCAGGTGCGCGAGGTCGCCGCCGGCTTGGGAGACCGGATCTTCCTGATCCGGCTGAAGTGGTTGGACGGCCGGCTTGCCGCGGGCCTGGGCCGAACCCCTGAAGCCCTCCGCTTGCTGGAGGAGGCCCGGGGCGAGTTTGCTGCCCGGAATATGTGGTTCGACGTGGCCCTGGCCCTGCTGGAAACCGCGGCCCTGCTGCTCGACGAGGGAAAGACGGCCGAGGTCAGAGCGCTGACCCCGATCCTCGCCGAAGCCTTCGAGAGCAACGACATCCGCCGGGAGGCCCTGGCCGCGTTGCAGCTCTTCCAGGAAGCGGTGGTGCGGGAAACCGCGACGGCCGAGCTCGCCCGGCGCGTGCTGCGTTTCCTGTTCCGCGCCCGGTGCGACCAGGGCCTCCAGTTCATCTCATGAGGAGCACCTGGGGCCACCGCTGGGATCGGCGATGCAGCCGGCATCCGACTGCGGCGTGGGTGCATACCGACCGTCGGGGTCTGCGATGCAGCCCGCATCCAAGCCAGCGGCGCAGATGCCGCTGGGATCGGCACCACACCCCTCGTCCGCCGACGAACCGGCCCAGACTGCTGAAAGCAGGTTCCAGAACGAGTCGAAGAGGGCGGGTTGGGAGATGAGGGGCACGGCCAGGGCGAGGACGATGAGAGATCTACGCATCGGGCAGTCTCCTGAGCGGCTCCGGCGGCGGGCCACCATGGCTCCCGCGGTCCGCATTTGGGGTTCCAGAGAGGGTAGTGTGCGAAACATCCCACGTTTTCACCAGCAGAGGAACCGAGGATGACACAGCGCGAGCGGCGGCTGGCTAGATTGTTCCGGGCGGAGTCTCTTCTGTCCCAGACCGAGATGTCGGAAGAGACCGGGATTCCCCGGGCGACCATCCACCACTACGAGAGCGGGCGGTTCACGCCTCCCCAGGAGCACCTGGAGCGGCTGGCCGTCCCTTCCGGGCTGACCCTGGCCGCGGGTGAAGAGATGCTGGAGCTGGCCGACACGCTACGCCAGCCGCGGGTGAGGCAGGGCCGGGGAGCCGAGGACCTGATCGCCGAGCTCGGGGAGACGCGCCAGGCCCGCCGCGCCTGGCAGCAGCTCCTCCGCCTGCGCCTTCCTGCCCGCCCGCCAAGCCCCGAGGACCGGGTGCAGGCCCGGGAGCTGCTGCGCCTCCTTAAGGAGCTGGATGAAAACCAGCGGCTCGGCGCCGTTCAGGCGGTGGAGCAGCTCCACACCTGGGCCTTCTGCATGGAAGCCGCGGAGGAGTCGGAACGGGCCGCCTCACGAGGTGTTGACGAGGCGGCCGAGTGGGTAGGGCTAGCTTCGGAAAGCGTTACCCGGGTGGAAACTGACGAAGGCTTCCACGCGCGCATCAAGGGCGCCGTGGCCGCTTACAAGACCAACGTCTTGCGCGTCGAAGGCAAGGTCAAGGCGGCCAGATCCGCCTTCGGGCCTGCCCAGGAGCTCTGGGATGCCGGCTCGGACCCCTGGCAGCTCCTCGATCCCGCCCTGCTGCTCGACCTGGAAGCCTCGCTCTGCCGGGACGAGCGCAGGTTCCCGCGGGCCGTCGCCCTGCTCGACAAGGCCCTCCCCTGAGCCGCAGCCGCGCCCGCATCCTCATCAAGAAGGGGACCATCCTGGACATCATGGGCGACTACGAAGGAGCCGTGGAAGCGCTTCTCGAAGCCGCGCCCTTGCTCGACCGCCAGAAGGACCCGCGGCTCTGGTACCAGCAGCGGTTCAACCTGGCGGCGAACTACGCGCATCTCAAGAGGCACTCCGAAGCGACCGGCTTGCTGGAGGGTGTGCGGGAGGCCGTCCTGGAGGTCGGCGACAGGATCCTGCTGATCCGGCTGAAGTGGCTGGAAGGCCGGCTCGCCGCCGGCCTCGGCCGGCGCGACGAGGCCCTCCGCCTGTTGGATGAGGCCCAGCAGGAATTCGCCGACTTGAAGATGTGGTACGACGTGGCCCTCGCCCTGCTGGAGACCGCCGTCCTGCTGCTCGCAGAGGGGCGGACGGCCGAGGTCAAGGAGCTGACCCCCGCCCTGGCGAAGGTCTTCGAGTCGCAGGACATCCACCGCGAAGCCCTGGCCGCCCTGCGCCTCTTCCACGAGGCCGCTGAGCGCGAGGAGGCGACCGCCACCTTCGCCAGCCGGGTGCTCTCCTTCCTCTTCCGCGCCCGGCACGACGAGGGGTTGCGGTTCCGGCGGTGAGCTATTGGAGAGCCACCCCCGCGGAGTGCTCTGAAATCACCTTCGCGCCACGCTTCACCTGAATGCTGCCGCCAGCGGAACGCCCCCAATGGGCGCGGGCCGCTCGCACCGGGGAGAGGCCCGTCCGCACCGGGCGCGAGGGACGCGCGCCGGCAGGAGCCCGCCAGCTTCGGGGATGGCGCTCTCCCCTTCCGTGGCGGAGCGCCGGCAGCGCCCGCGGACCGCTGGCGTTGGGGAGCGGGTCATCCTCCCGCAACGCGGCGCGGGGACATCGGGGATGACCTCTTCCCCGGCGGTGACGGGGCGTTCCCCTTCGCTGGCGGAGCGCTGGCACGGCCCGCGGGCCGCTGGCCCTGGGGAGCCGGTCATCCCTCCGCAACGCGGCGCGCGGACGTCTGCGCCGAGCCCGTCCCCGGCGCGGCTGGCTGCCGAGGAGCCGGGCCCGGCGCTCCTGAGATTCGTGTGTCAGCGCGGCTTGCGCGCCCGCACGAAGGCGCTCATCACCTTGCCGTCCACCTCGTCCACGCCCGAGGGGTCGATGCCGGCGTCCTGGAGGAAGGCCTTGGCGTCCTCGGCGCGGTAGATGCGGGTCGGTTCCACCTCGATCTCTTCAAAACCGACCTCGGCGAGCAGGCTGCGGTACTCCGTCTCCTGGAGAGCGCCGGCCACGCAGCCGATCCAGAGCTCCACGCTGCGCCTCACGGCTTCCGGCACCTCGCCGCGGAAGACGACGTCCGACACGGCGAAGCGGCCGCCCGGCTTGAGCACCCGGAAGGCCTCGGACAGCACCTTGCGCTTGTCGGCCGAGAGATTGATGACGCAGTTGGAGATGATCACGTCCACGGCGTTGCCCGGCAGCGGGATCGCCTCGATCTCGCCCTTCAGGAACTCGACGTTCTCGACGCCGGCCTTGCGCTGGTTCTCCCGGGCGAGCGCGAGCATGTCGTCGGTCATGTCCAGCCCGTAGGCCTTGCCGGTGGCACCCACGCGGCGCGCCGAGAGCAGCACGTCGATGCCGCCGCCCGAGCCGAGGTCGAGGACCACGTCGCCCTCCTCGAGCTGCGCCAGCGCCGTGGGGTTGCCGCACCCGAGGGAGGCGAGCACCGCCTCGGCGGGGAGCCCGGCGGTCTCCTTGGCGTCATAGAGGTCCGAGGTGATCGGGTCCTTCGCGGAGCTGCACCCGCAGCCGCAGCCGCAGGAAGAGACTCCACCCTTTTGCGCGGTGCGGGCCGCTTCTCCATACTTGGCCTGGACGACTTCGCGAAGGGCGGTGGGATCGAGGGTCTGGGGATCGGTGCTCATGTTCATTTTCCTTTCTGTGTTGTTGTCAGTTGCAACTATCCATCGAAAAAAAGGGCCTCAGGGGATTCGGCAGCAGCTTCCGCCGCTGGCGTCGACGCTCGCGGAGGCGGCGCGGGCGAGCCGGCGGATGAGCTGCGTCATGGACTGCCGGACCTCGGGAGCGAAGTCGGCGAGGAGCTGGCGCTCCTCGGCCAGGATCGACTCCCGGATCCTTCCTTCGAGCTCCCGGCCCGCCGGAGTGGCTTCGAGGTACACGGCCCGGCGGTCGTCGGGATGAGGAGAGCGGGCGACGTAGCCTTTGCGCTCCAGCGCGTCGATCACCCGGCTCGTGGTGCTCTTGTCGAGGTAGAGGTGTGCCGCGAGGTCGTTCAGGGTCATGCCGCCCCGCCGCACGAGCCCCTCCAGCGCGTAGCACTGGGAGACCGAGATGTCGAAGCAGCAGATTCGGTCCCGGTCGCGGAACTGGTAGACGCGCAGGAGATCCTCCAGTGCGTCGTACAGCTCCTCCGCGTCCCCCGCGAGGGCGGGGTCTTCGGTAAGGATCGGGAGGCGGCTCGGCGTGCTCACGAGAAGAGGCTAGCAGAGTTTGTTGTCACTTGCAACAGTCTGGGTAAAAAAGGGGCCCGGCGCCGTTTGGAGAGACGATCGACCGGGCCAAGCCGAAACGGTTTCCTCGGGAGGTTCTTGGCAGTCTCTTTGCTTCTCGAATTCAGGAGGGGGGAGGTTCCCCCGCTCATCCAGGTATACGCAGAAGCCCGCCGCAACCCGCCATCACGATCCGTGGGGGGTTTACTGGCCCTGCTTCCCTGGTAAGATGACGAAATCCTCGTTCTCGTCCGGGGCCTGTCGCCTTCTGTCGAAATCCGAGGAACGAAACCGCAGAGGAGAGACAATGGGCAAGCGACTGTATGTAGGGAACCTTTCGTACTCCGTGACCGACGCCGACCTGCGCGAGGCTTTCACCTCGGGTGGCTATGAAGTCGTCGACGTCAAGGTGGTCATGGACCGCGACGCGGGACGCCCCCGGGGCTTCGCGTTCGTCGAGCTGGCGACAGACGAGGAGGCCAACAAGGCGATCGAGCAGATGAACGGCCGCGACCTCCAGGGCCGCGCGCTGAACATCAGCGAGGCTCGCGAGCGGACCGGTGGTGGGGGCGGCGGCGGTGGCCGCGGCGGGTTCGGTGGCGGCGGTGGCGGCGGCCGTGGTGGTGGCGGCGGCTACGGCGGCGGTGGCGGCGGCCGGGGTGGCGGTGGCGGCGGCGGCGGCTACGGTGGCGGTGGTGGTGGCCGGCGCGAGCGGTGGTAGGGGGCGGCCCCTCGCATGAGGAAGAGCAGCAACTCTTTTGAAAAACGCCGGAAGGAGCTTGCCCGCAAGGAGAAGCAGCGGGAAAAGGCGGAGCGCCGGGAGCAACGGGAGCGGGAAAAAGCCACCCGGGCCCCCGGCAGCGAAGGCGAGGACCCGGATATCGCCGGCATCGTCCCGGGGCCTCAGCCCCGTGCCGAAGACGACGTCTGACGGATCAGCCTAGCGGTTCCACCAGGGTCCGGCCGAGGCGCGCGCCGGCTTCGGCCGGCGTGATTCCTCGGCTCGGCCCGTATGGCCTTGGCCCTGGGCAGTCCTCGCTCCGGGAGCGCGGTTGCCCGCAGCCGCTGGCCGAGCCGTAGCCGCCGCAGGCCGAGATGAAGCCGTCCCAGGCCGAGCCGCCGTGCCCGGCTGGTTCTGCGCCTTGCGCTCCGCCTTGGCCTTCGCCCGCGCCCGCTCCTCGGACTTGCGCGCCCGGATCTCGGCGATGCGCTCCGCGATCGGGATCTCCAGCCTCTCCGCCGAACCCCCCTGGGAGTAGTCGAAGCCGGCGAGCGTCTTCTTCGGCAGGCTCTTGCCCACCGTCCGCTCGATGGCCCGCAGGTCGCCCTGCTCCTCCTGCGACACGAACGTGATCGCCTGGCCGGTCGCGCCGGCACGGGCCGTCCGTCCCACCCGGTGGACGTAGTCCTCCGGCACGTTGGGCACGTCGAAGTTGATGACGTGGGAGAGCCCCTCCACGTCGATCCCGCGCGCCGCGATGTCGGTGGCGACCAGGACCCGGTAGCGCCCCTCCTTGAAGCCCGCGAGGGCCTGTGTGCGCTGGGTCTGGCTGCGGTTGCCGTGCACGCGGTCGCACACCACCCCGTGACGCTCCAGGAACGCGGCGAGACGGTTGGCGCGGTGCTTGGTCCGCGTGAACACGATCGCGCTCTCGATGTTCTCGGTGCGCAGCATCTCGAGCAGCAGGGCCGACTTGAGATCCTGGCGGACCGGATAGATCGCCTGCTCGATCGCGGTCGGGGGCGCGGACGGACGCTCGACGTCGATCCCGACGGGGTTCTTGAGCATCTGGTGCGCCAGCTCCCGGATGGGCGCGGGCAGGGTCGCGGAGAAGAACAGGGTCTGCTCGGCGCGCGGCAGGTGCTTCAGCACCCGGCGGATGTCGGGCAGGAAGCCCATGTCAAGCATGCGGTCGACCTCGTCCAGGACCAGGACTTCGAGGTCGGCCAGCTTGGCATAGGGGTACTGAAAGTGGTCGAGCAGGCGGCCCGGGCAGGCGACGATCACGTCGATGCCGCGGCGGAACGCGCGCTCCTGGGGCTCCATCCCGACGCCGCCGAAGACGGCCGCGGCGCGGATCTCGGTGTGGCGGCCGAGGTCGTTGAAGTGCTCGACGATCTGGGCGGCAAGCTCCCGGGTGGGGGCGAGGACCAGGGCGCGGGTCACGCCGCGCTTCTTGCCGATCAGCCGCTGCAGGATCGGGAGCACGAAAGCCGCGGTCTTGCCGCTGCCGGTCATCGCGCAGGCCAGCACGTCGCGGCCCTGGAGGGCCGGCGGGATGCCGCCCTTCTGGATGGGGGTCGGTTCCGTGAAGCCCAGGTCGGCGATGCCGCGCTGCAAGGCGGGATGGAGGTCGAAAGAAGTAAAAGTCATCAGGTGTACAAGTTCTTTCTAAGGGCGCATGTGCCCTTCGAATGTTTCCGGCAGGAAGTAGGGGATAAGAACGGAGGACTGGCCGGGGAGGCCGCCGTTGTGGGCTTCAAGCCCGATGGACGACGAACAATCTCATACTTGGGGCCATCTGGCAAGTCATTCTTGCGTAAGGGCTTCACAGCCCTGCTTCTTCAGATCTGCTTTCCAGAGGCCGTCGTGGCCCTCGATCAGGAACGTCGGTCCCTTTTGCACGATCCCGAGCCGGCCAAAACAGTCCGGCGTGGCGCCGAGCCGCAAGAGCAGGAGAGGGATCGTGTTCGAGTGCCCGACGATGAGAACAGCTTTGTCGCCCGGATGCTTCCCGCGCACGGTCGAGAGGAAGGCTTCCATCTTGTCCGCGGCGATGGAATCGTCGTTGGCCGCGATCGGGATGCCGATCCGTTTGGCGAGCGGCAGCCCCGTCATCAGCGTCCGGGACGTGCGGCTGGTGTAGACCGCGGCGATGCCCGAATTCTCCAGGCGGGAGGCGAGAAACTCGGCGCGGACCTGGCCCCCGGGAGAGAGCGGCCAGAAGGCGTCGAGCTCGCGCTCCTGCGGCCAGCCCTCGGACTTCTCGGCGTGGCGCACGAGGTATAGGGCATCCAGCGCCGTGGCCGGGGCCGGGAAGAGAACGAACAGGATGATCGCGCGGAGGAGGCGGGCGATACCGCCCCCTCCGGCGCTTCGAAAGAGGCCGCGAGTCAAATTGGTTCCTTGTATCTTGGCCCTGAAACTCCGGCAGGTTCCCGGCCTGATTCCTTTTCACTTGCACGCGGAGAAGCATGCCGCTCCCCCACGTAAGCCTCGGTTTCAGTTCTTACTACCTGATGGGGGCTCCCAAAAGCTTCAGACATCCTTCGTTGCTTAACCGCCGAAAATTTCATCCGAATATCCATAGACATCCTCCCTAGGATTTTAGCGTGCCGGGAGCCCGTGGTAATAGTTCCAAAAGGTCTCTCTCAGCAGCTTAGAACCTGTTTGTAGCCGCACAACGCTCTGTGTAAGTTTCTCGCGTAGTCGATAATGTCCATTGCCGTCGTGCTCCAGCTCGTACTCCATGTCGTTGTTGAATATCCTCTGCAGTAGAGTAACCACATTATCTATGGAAGTTGTTATCATCGCGCCCACAGACACTCCGGTCGTCATTTGGATCATACGACTAAGGGGGTGAACATCTCTAAAAAAACGCATCCGCTCCACACCCGCTTCAGTATTCGGACATACAATGATAACCGGCTTGCCTTGGCTCAAAGCCATAGCAGCCTCCGAATCTTTGCCGAATGACTCCTTCTCACCGGCGAAATACACCAAGACCTTAGAACACTTCACCATGAGACACTCGATAATTCCTTTATCTTCATGCCCCTTGCACGCACTGATCGTTGGATCAAAGTAGCGCAAGTGATAAGATCTCAATTTGTTGTCGTTGAAGATGTGAGCGCAAGTTGAAGCCATTTCCCGGAAGTCTTGGCGAGTCCTCATACTGGTAGCAACGTATATGTCCATGTCGTTGGCCAACGACAAGTAGAGGTTCGTATTGGCGAGAGCCCTCTCCCGAGCGCGGGAAAACCGTTCCGCTATTAGCTTAACCTTATCCGCCAAGTCCTCTTCGGATGAGATCGGATCGTCAACGATCTCATCTACGCTGAACTTAAGAGCCAGTTGATCCTGAGGAGATTGGCCCTTTAGGATAGGTCCCTCTAAAAGCTTGCGGATTGTGATGCCTCCCCTCTTGCGCTCCGGAACACCCGAGTAGGCCTCAAGCAAGTGTTCCGTTACCATTGACCGCTCTTGGCCACCCACGAGGTCGTATGCCTTACAAGCTAACTCTGCTATCAAGTACCTGTCATCGATAGGAATCGACTCAAACTCCATGAAAGGTCCGCGCCTCTTCATCGCATCAGCATTAAAGGCAAAAGATCGAAAGTACCCGACCAAGCTTTCGAATGAAAGATGCGCCAGCTCGCTGTACGCAGTACTCAGGTCTCCAAAATAGAGGAGAGCATCAAAAATAAAGCGACGCACACCCCATTCTAGGTGCTCAAGAGAGTGGATGCCCGAAGGATGTAAATCAGGAGTTTCAGCCAAGACAGCATCCAGGTTGTACGGATGACCACTTGGTCTCTCAAGAAAATAGTATCGAAAGAAACCTTCACTGATCCCGGGTTGATGACTCAGGTGTAAAAACTGATTTATATGTGTGATGGTGAGCGGTTCCTCAGGAAGCTCCATAAAGCGTTCAAGGAACCTAACCCCTTGGGATCCTTTAAGCACTTCTAGTTCGTCAGTACCGCCGGGAACGTACTTAACTATCAGCTCGCTTAGAGTATTAGCCACAGCCAGCTCCACAAAATAGGCATAACGGGCCTAGCACAGAGACATTGACCCCTGGAACAGTTCTTGCTGCTCACGATTCCCCCGGCCAAAGGCCCGTCCAGAGCACCTACCCTAGCAGGTCATGACCTTCACGTGTAGTGGGCGAGTTGCCCTCGTTCAAGGCAATGATCGCCAAATCGCTGAAAATCATAAGGTTAGCGAGCAGCTAGATCTGCTCAGTCCATCTGCTTTCTCAGCACGGTCGGGATGTCGTAGTCGTCGACATTCGACCAGTTGGGGCCGAAGCCGCCCGGATCGTCTCCCCGGACGTGGGCGATGGCCTTGCGGTAGAACGGCACGTCCTGCTGCTCGGGTCGTTCCGGCTCCTCGCGCTCGGCGGCGGCCGGCGCGGGCGTGAAGCTCGGCACGCTCACCGGGACCGGACGGTTGATCATCAATGGCGGCGCGGGCATCCGCGGCCGGTCGTCCATGCCGCCGAAACCGCGGTCGAAGCCGGTGGCGATCACGGTCACCTTCATCGCGTCTTCCATGCTCGGGTCGATGACCATGCCGGAGATGATGTTGGCATCGGGGTCCACCGAATCGGCGATGATGCGGGCCGCCTCGGCCACCTCGTGCAGCGTCAGATCGTGACCGCCCGAGATGTTGATCAGCACGCCGCGGGCGCCCTGGATGGAGGTCTCCTCGAGGAGCGGCGAGGAGATCGCCCGCTGCGCCGCTTCGAGCGCCCGGTGCTCGCCCTTGGCGATGCCCGTGCCCATGAGCGCCATGCCCATGCCGGTCATGATCGTCCGCACGTCGGCGAAGTCCACGTTGACCTCGCCCGGGACCGTGATCAGGTCGCTGATGCCCTGCACGGCCTGGCGCAGCACGTCGTCGGCGATCCGGAAGGCTTCGTGGAGCGGCGTGCCGCGCTCGACGAAGTTGAGCAGGCGCTCGTTCGGAATCGTGATCAGCGTGTCGACCGCGTTGCGCAGCTCCTCCACCCCGCGCTCGGCCTGCTGCATGCGGCGCCGCCCCTCGAAGCCGAAGGGCTTGGTGACCACCGCCACGGTGAGCGCGCCGATCTCGGCGGCCAGCGAGGCGATGATCGGCACCGCGCCCGTGCCCGTGCCGCCGCCCAGGCCGGCGGTCAGGAAGACCATGTCCGCGCCCTCGAGGGCTTCGAGGATGCGGTCGGTGTCCTCCAGCGCCGCCTTCCTCCCCATCTCGGGATCGGCGCCGGCGCCGAGACCCTTGGTGAGCAGGCCGCCGATCTGCATCTTGATCGGCGCGCGGCACTTCTGGAGCGCCTGCAGGTCGGTATTGGCGGCGATGAACTCGATGCCGCGGAGCTGGGCATCGATCATGCGGTTGACCGCATTGCCGCCGCCGCCGCCGACGCCGATGACCTTGATGCGGGCGGGGATGGCGTCCGCCTCGCGCGCCTCGTGGACGCGGAGCTGCGCCTCGCGCGAAGTCTCCGGAGTGTCCTGGTCGTCGAAAAGAATCATGATTCACCCCCTTCTTGCGGGTTTGAAAGTTTCAGAGCAGATCCGAGAACATTCCGCGCAGGCTTCCCATGACGCTGCGCATGCTGAATCCCGTTCGCTTCGGTTGGAGCTTGCCCTGGTTCTCCTCGGCCCCGCGGGCATAGAGGAGAAGGCCCGACGCCGTCGCCCAGGTCGGGCTGCTGATCACGTCCACCAGTCCGCCGAGACCCCGCGGCAGCCCGTAGCGGACGCCGGCGTCGAAGATCTGCTCCGACAGCTCCAGCAATCCGTCGAGCTGCGCGCCGCCGCCGGTCAGGACGACGCCGCCCCGCAGCCCCTCGTCCGAGGCGTGCTTGCGGAAGTCGTCGCGGACCAGGTTGAACAGCTCCTCGGCGCGCGGCTGCAGGATCTCGCACAGCTCGCGCTTCGGGACGACGCGCGAGGTGCCGCCCGCCACGGTGGGCACGGCGATCCCTTCCTCTTCCGTGACCATGCTCGGCAGGCAGCAGCCCTGCTTGACCTTGATGCGCTCGGCCTCGGCAAAGGGTGTGCGCAACACCATCGCGAGGTCGTTGGTGAAGTGCCCGGCGCCGATCGGCGCCACGGCGCTGTATTGGATCTCGCCCTCGGCAAAGAGAGCGTATTCGGTGGTGCCGGCTCCGACGTCGATCAATAGCACGCCGAGCTCGCGCTCGTCGGGCGTCAGGATCGCCTCGGCCGTGGCGAGCGGCTCGAAAACCATTTCGACGACCTCGATGCCGGCCCGGTTGACGCAGGTCAGCAGCGTGCGCGACCGGGTGACGTTCGAGGTGACGAGGTGGACCATCACCTCCACGCGCGTGCCGAGCATGCCGAGCGGATCGTCGATCCCGCCCTGCTCGTCGACGATGAACTCCTGCGGCACGGCGTGCAGGATCTCGCGGTCGGACGGCAATGCCGCCGACTGCGCCGCTTCGAGCACGCGCTGGATGTCCTGGCGCGAGATCTCGCGGTCCTTGCGCGCGACCGAGACCATGCCGCGCGAGTTGACGCTGCGGATGTCGGGGCCCGAGATGCCCACGTAGGCGCGCGAGATCTCGACCCCCGCCATCACCTCGGCCTCCTCGCTCGCCTGCTTGAGCGCCTCGACCGTGGCCTCGACGTTGACGATGTTGCCTTTGCGCGTGCCGCGGTTCGGAGCCAGGCCCTTGCCCACCACTTCGATTCCGCCTTTGTCATCGCGCTGTCCGATGAGCACGCCCACCTTCGAGGATCCGATGTCGATGCCCACGAAGTAAGGTTCTGGTTTGGACATAGCCTGGTTTCCCTCTCTCCTCAGTAAGACGACCTAAGACCTGAGCTCCGGCCCGCTGCGCTGCGGATCCGGGGCTGCCGGCTGCACTACGATCCGGCGAGAGAACCGGAGATCGACCGCCTGAATCGCCGGATAGCGGCGGTCGAGCTCGGGCAGCAGCTCCGTCAGCCTCTTCACCTTCGGTCCCACCTGCCCCCGCGTGACCAGCAGCGGGAAGCGGAGGGCGCCGGTGTGGAGACGGAAATCCTGCTCCCCGAGCACCTCGATCTTCGACAGAGCCCCTGCCCACGAGGGCTGCACCCGCCCCAGTTCCCCCGCCACCTCCAGCGCGCCGCCCACTCCGTCCGACGGCGAGAGCTGCGGGTGCGTGAAGACGACCACGACGAGCCCGCCCTTCCGCGCCCGTTCGGGATCTTCGACCGGAGCGATCGGACGGCCCTTCTCGTCCGCGTAGACGAGCCCCCCGCCGCGCACCAGAAGAGCCACCGGTTGGCGCTCCGTCACCGCGACGCGCAGCCGGTCGGGCAGCTCCTTCGCGACTTCGACCGTGTCTACCCACGGGTTGCGGCGCACCGCCACCTCCACGCTGTCGAGCGGCAGCAGGACGAGGTTGCCGCCCTCGAACGGAGCTACGGTGGCGCGCAGCGCCTCGGCGGGAATCCGTGGGGTGCCGGCCACGACAATTACCTCCGCGAGGTCGAACCGCGACGAAGCGAGCACCCAGGTGACCAGCGCGGCCGGCATCGCGACCAGGAGGAGCGACACCGCCAGAGGCCGGAGCAGCGCCACGATCGGATTGCGCCTACGGCGGCGCGGCGGCGCGCCCGAGCGCCGGAACTCTTCAGGAGTGGGCAGTACGGGAGCGACGCTCACGATGCCTCCGATCCTTCCTCGATGAGCTGCTTGCCCAGCCGGTTCACGTCCCCGGCGCCGAGCGTAACGATCACGTCACCCTCGCGCACGTTTTCGAGAAGGATCGCCGGAGCGTCCTTCCACGAAGGCGAATAGCGCACGTTGCGATGGCCGCTTCGCCGCGCCGCTTCCACCACCAGCTCGCCCGTAACCCCGGGGATCGGCTGCTCGCGCGACGGATAGACATCGTTGACGACCGCGAGGTCCGCGCCCAGGAGAGCGTCGCCGAAGCCCTCGGCCTGGTCGAGCGTGCGCGAGAAGAGATGCGGCTGGAACACCGCCAGCACCCGGCCGCGCGGATAGCTCTGGCGCGCTGCTTCGAGAGTCGCGGCCACCTCGGTCGGATGGTGCGCGTAGTCGTCGATCACGGCTGCGCCGCGCCAGTCGCCCAGGTACTCGAACCGGCGGTGGACGCCCGAGAAGCCGGCGATGCCGCGGGCCATGGCCTCGAACGGGATGCGCAGCGCGAGCCCGACCGCGACCGCGGCGAGCGCGTTGAGCACGTTGTGCCGTCCCGGCATCGGCAGGTCGATCTCGCCCAGGATGCCCTCTCGCCAGCGGACCGAGAAGCGGGTCCCGCCCTGGCGCGGCTGGAGGTCCACGGCCGCTAGCTCCGACTGCGGCGAGAAGCCATAGGTCAGGATGCGGCGGTCGGCGATGCGCGGCAGGATCTGACGCACGTTCGGATCATCCAGGCAGACGATCACGCGGCCGAAGAACGGCACGCGGCTCGAAAACGTTACGAATGCGTCCTGAATGTCCTCCAGGTCGCGGTAGGTATCGAGATGATCGCGGTCGATCGTCGTGATCACCGCAACGACTGGGGTCAGCCGCAGGAAGCTGCGGTCGAACTCGTCCGCCTCGGCGACCATGTACTGGCTGCTGCCCAGGCGCGCGCCCGTGCCGAGCAGGCGCAGCCGGCCGCCGACGATCACGGTCGGGTCGAGCCCGGCCTCGGTGAGCATCGTTCCCACGAGCGAGGTGGTCGTGGTTTTTCCATGCGTGCCCGCGACCGCGATGCCGTAGCGCAGCCGCATGAGCTCGCCCAGGATCTCGGCCCTCCTCACCACCGGGATGCCGCGCCGCCGCGCCTCGCGGACCTCTTCGTTCTCCTCGGACACCGCCGACGAGATGACCACCAGCTCGACGCCTTCCAGGTGATCGGGCGAGTGCCCCTTGAACACGTCGATCCCCAGCTCGCCCAGGTGCCGGGTTGCCTCGCCCGCCGACAGGTCGCAGCCGCTCACCTCGAGCTGGGCCTTCTCGTAATTGCAAAGGATTTCCGCGATGCCGCTCATGCCAGCGCCGCCGATGCCGACGAAATGGATCCGGCTGAGGTCCGCGAACGGATTGAACATCAGCCCGCCCCTCCCAGAAGCTCCATCCGGTCGGCGATCTCGGCCACAGCGCTCGGCTTCGCTAACGAGCGGGCTGCGCGCCCCATGCGCTGCAATGTGGAGGGAACAGCGAGAAGATCGACCAGGCGATCCCCCAACTCGTCCATTTCATCCGCGAGGAGCATCTCCGCGGCCCCGGCATCGGCGAGCAGGCGGGCGTTTTCCACTTGGTGTGCCTGAGCGATCGAAAGAGGCAGCAGCACGGAAGGCCGTCCCGCCGCGCAGATTTCGGCCAAGGTGATGGCGCCGGCGCGGGAGACGAGCAGGTGGCTCTCCGCCATGGCTCCGGCCACGTCGTCCAGGAACGGCACGACCTCTACCTGCTCTCCGATGCCTGCCTGGGCGTACGCCGCCCGGGCTTCCTCCAGGTTGCGCAGACCGGCCTGATGGAGGATGCGCACCGCGGGAAGCTTCTCGATCAATCGCTTTGCCGCTGCGGGCATGGCCTCGTTGATCTGCTTCGCTCCCTGGCTGCCGCCGAGCACGAGAAGGCGCGGAGGATTCATGACAGGAAGCTCGGCCGGGCTCTCGAAGAAGCGCGCACGGACCGGCACGCCCGTCACCCAGGCCGGGCACTTGAGGTCGAGCGCCGTCTCCGGGTAGCCGATCGCCGCCGCGGACGCCCAGCGCGAGAGCCAGCGGTTCGCCACGCCGGCCCGGGCATTGGGCTCCAGGAGCAGGATCGGCCGGCCCGCCAGCCGCGCGCCGACCACGGCCGGAGCCGAGACGTAGCCGCCCGTGCCGAGCACCACGTCCACCTTGAGGGCACGGATCAGCTTCGAGGCGGCGCGGCCCGAGGCAGTCAGAGTCGCCAGCGACTGCACCCTGCCGGCGAGCCCGCGGCCGACCATCGGCTTAGCCGGCAGCGCGTGGAAGGGGATGCCGCACTCAGGCACCAGCCGCGCCTCCAGACCTGTCTCGTTGCCGGCGAAGCTCACTCGCCACCCCCGCTTCCCAAGCTCCTCTGCAACCGCGAGCGCCGGGAAAATGTGGCCACCCGTGCCGCCACCCGCGAGAAGCGCGTGAAGAACCGGTGCTGTCGGTGTCGGCGAAGTGGGTGCCATCGCATTCCCGTTCATCCGTGCTGCGAGACGTTGAGGAGCACGCCGCAGGCGCAGAGCGTCACCACCAGGGAGGACCCGCCGTATGAGATGAACGGCAGCGGGATTCCCTTGGTGGGGAAGAGCGCCACGGTGACGCTCATGTTGATCAGAGCCTGCATGACGATCACGCCGGTGAAGCCCCAGCCGAGATAGCGCCCGAACGTGTCCGGCGCCTTGGCGCCCGCGAGCATTCCGCGCCAGGCGAGCACGGCGAACGCGGCCACCATCGCGAGGCAGCCGATCATTCCGAGCTCCTCCGCCACGATCGAAAAGATGAAGTCCGACTCCGGGTGTGGCAGGAAGTAGAGCTTCTGCACGCTCTGCCCCGCGCCGACGCCGAAGACGCCGCCCGAGCCGATCGCGATCAGCGACTGCAATGCCTGGAAGCCGCTGCCGAGCGAATCCTTCTCCGGGTCCAGAAACGCGAAGAAGCGCTGCCGCCGGTAGGGCTCGGCCAGCACGAGCGCGATCAGCAGCGGCGGCACCGCGGCGAGCGAGCCCAGGATGAAGCGCCACGAGAGCCCGGCCATGAAGATCATGAAGAAGGCCGCCGCCGCGAGCAGCACGGCCGTCCCCATGTCGGGCTCGATCAGGATCAACGACGCGAGCAGGCCTGTGAAGAGCGCCGCCGGCACCAGGAACGACGCCTGGTTGACCTGCTCCTGCTTCTTCTCGATCAGGTAGGCCAGGAACGGGATCAGCGCCAGCTTCGCCAGCTCGGACGGCTGGAACGAGAAGCCGCCCACGAAGAACCAGCGGTGGGTCGCGTTGCGCTCCGGAG
>DASUNJ010000683.1:0-8817 GCA_036277235.1 Thermoanaerobaculia bacterium
TGGTCGCGCCAGTAGAGCAGGCACTTGTTGCGCAGCGTCCCGATCAGCCACGCTTCGGGGTCGCGGATCGAGTCGCGGTGATAGAGCAGCGCCAGAAGGGCCTGCTGCAGGATGTCTTCGGTGTCCTGGGGAGGGATGCGATATCGGAGGAAGAGCGCCCGGATCCGAGGCCGCACCCGATCAAGGAATTCCTCGAGGGTGTCTTCGGGCTGGGGATGGTCCAAAGCGCTCATTTCCGCAAGAAGACACTTGAATCCCAGACACACTAGCACTGTCCGGAGGCTCTTGTCCAGAGAGAAGCCTCCGCTTCGGAGCGCCTCGGAGCGCGTCCCGGCTGCCTTTATCCGTTGCCGTCGATACCAGGCCCGGCTTCCCCCCGGACCTTCTCGAAAAGGCTCGTCAGGAAGCTCCAGAACGAGAAGCCCTGAGGCACGATCCTGGCGCGCTCTGGTCCGCTCCAGTGCGACTCGGACCGGGGAGCGGCGCTCAGGTCGGACAGCGGGAAGATCACGGACGCGGCGGTCAGGACGAGGATGGCGACGGAACGGCGGATTTGGCGGGATGGCATGGAACGTCTCCTTTCTTGGACAGGCGGCGGCGCAAGGCCGCGGAGCTGCCGGAGGGCAGCTCGTAAAGTAAGTTTCCGCTGGCGGTGTTCTAAAGACACCGATCCGAATCTGACTATGAGATTGTGCACCGGAATGCCGTGAAAGTGGACACGCGTGCCGCCCGGACGTGCCGGGCGCACGGCTTGGGGAGAAGATTCTGGGGCGAGACCGTCAGGCGTTTTCGTCCAGCGTTCCCGGGGAGGGATGGAACCCTGAACCCAGAAGCTGCTGGGTGAGCGCGGACAGGCAGCGGCGGGTCACCTTGCGGATGCTCGACTTGCAGTAGCCGGTCCGCTCCGCGGCCTCCGCCGTGCTGCAGCCCAGGCCGTAGCGCAGCCGGAGCACGGACCGGCAGCGATCGGGGAGCTGCGCCAGCAGGAAGTCCAGGTCGTGGCGCAGCTCCATCCGCTCCTGGGGAGGTGCCTCGGCATCGGCGAGGAGCTCGAGGATGGCGGTGTCCACTACGTCCCAGAGCCGGCTGCGCTGCTTGCGCCAGTAGATGACGCAGCGGTTCGACAGCGTGGCCACGATCCACGCTTCCGGATTGCGGATGCTCCCCGCCTTGGAGACCATGATGAGGAAGGTCTCCTGCAGGAGGTCGTCCGCGTCCTGCGCGGGGATCTTGTAGCGGAAGAGGATGCGCTTGAGCTTCGGCTCAACCCTCTCCAGCAACTCTTCCAGGGAGGGCTCTTCCGCCCGAGGTGAACCCGAAGATTGCATGTCAGTAGATCTGAGTGACTGGTGTGTCACGCTACCAACATTCTGCGGCTTTGTCCACAGCGCTGCTGCGAAGCGGGTGAGCTAAAGGCTCGCCCGCTGATGGGAGTGCTCAACCATCTTCCTGCGGCTCCCCTCTTCCGCCCACGAACTCCCTTTGGAAGCCGACGGCAAGGAGCTGCCGCGTGAGGGCGGCCAGGCAGCGGTTCGTGACCTTGCGGATGCTCGACGTCTGATAGCCCATCTGCTCCGCCACCTCGGTGGGACCGTACCCGAGGCCGTAGCGGAGCCGCAGCAGCGAGCGGCACCGGACGGAGAGGCGCGCGAGCACCCGGCTGAGGTCGGTGCTCAGGTCGGTCTTCTCCTGATCGGGGGCCTGCGGCACGGCCAGCAGGTCCAGGATCGCCGTGTCCACGGCCTCGCAGAGGCTGCCGCGGCGCTTGCGCCAGTACATGATGCATTTTTTCTTGACCGTTCCGATGAGCCAGCTCTCGGGGCTGCGCACCTTGTCCCACTTGTAGAGCAGCGTGAGCTGAGCGTCCTGCAGGATGTCCTCGGCATCCTCCGGCGGGATCTCGAAGTTCCGCAGGACTCGCTCCAGCCGCGGCCTGGAGGTCTTGAGGAGAGTGTTCAGCGATTCCCGCAGTTCAGGATGATCCAGAGTTGCCATATCCACCAGAATGTCGTCTATCGACTTGGGCTAGGCTAACACCCCGGTGGTCCCAAGTCCAGATAAGATCCCGCTCTCGCCGTGGGCACCGGCCGGGCCTGCTCCGCGGCTGCTCCATGGCTGATACTATGCCCGGCAAATGGGCGTTTTCCTGCTGTTCCTTCTCGCCGTCAGCCTCGGCTCCCTGACCACCCTCTACTGGATTCCCGAAGACGATCTGGGTCGCGGCTACTTCCAGATGAACGCGCTCGTCGTCCTGGGCCTCCTCGGGCTCGCCATGGCAGTGGTCCTTCTCCATCCGTTCCGTCCGTTCGGCGACCGGCCCGGACCCGGCGTTGCTGCCCTCGGCGCCGCTCTTCTGGGCGGCTTCCTCTACTACGCCGCGGTCTGGCGCGAGCGCTGGTCCGTCGGCCGCTGGCCGCTGACGCTGTCGACCCTCGGCTGCCTCGCGGCCCTTCTCCTGGCCGGCCCGCACGTGGTGGCGCCGCTCACGCCGCTCCCCTACCGCGGCGCGCTGCTGACGGCGAGCCTGATCGCCTCGTCCCTCCTTCTCGGCTGGTCGCTCATCACCATGCTCCTCGGGCACTGGTACCTGGTCGCGCCCCGGCTGACGTTCCGTCACCTGACCGTGTTCTCCTGGGTGCTCCTGGGGACCGTGCTGTTGCGGGCGCTCTCGGTGGCCGCGAGCCTGGCGGTCGCCGCCGGGGTCGACGAGTTGGTCGAGCCCCATCCGTTGCGGGTCCTTGCGGGCTTCGGAGGGCAGGGCATCTTCTTCTGGTTCCGCCTGCTCTGGGGCTTGGCGATCGTGCTGCCGCTCACCGCCATGGCCCTTCACTGCGCGCGCCAGCGCTCGAACCAGTCCGCCACCGGCATTCTGTACGTCGTGGTCGTAGGCGCCTTCATTGGCGAGATCACCGCCTACTACCTGACCGTCACTACGGGCGTCCCCGTCTGACGGATGCGCGTTCGCACCCAGTGCCGCTCCTGCGGCCTCCCGTTCCCTGCCGTCCTCTCGCCCGAGACGGCGGAGGTCTCCTGCCCGGGCTGCGGGACCGCCCGGCCTGTCACCCGCGAGGGCTGGACGGAGACGGCCGTCGAGATCTGCCCGCTCTGCGGCTGCCGCCATCTCTACCGTCAGCGCGACTTCAACCGCGCGCTCGGCTGCCTTCTGGTGGTGGCCGGCGCGGCACTGGTGCCGTGGACCTTCGGCCTTTCGCTGCCAGTCTTCGGGCTCGTGGACCTCTGGCTCTACCGGAGGCTCAAGGACGCGGTGGTCTGCTACCGCTGCGATACGGTCTACCGGGATGCCGTGCCGGGTCCGCGCCAGGGGGACTTCGACCTCCTGAAGCATGATGTGCTCAAATATGGCAAGACCTGGAGCGAAGAGGGCTGATCCCATTCCCCCTCTCCCCGGCCCTCTCCCCCGTGCCGGGGGAGAGGGAGAAAAGCTATCTACGTGGTGCGGATCAGGCTGAGATCGCCATTTCCTCTACGCCTGCCGCGGCGCGCAGCTCCTCGGCCCGGTGGGTGCGCTCCCAGGTGAAGCCTTCCTCCGAGCGGCCGAAGTGGCCGTAGGCCGCCGTCGCACGGTAGATCGGGCGGCGCAGGTCGAGGTACTCGATGATGCCGCGCGGGGAGAGCGGGAAGTGAGCGCGGACCAGCCTCTCCATCTCGCCGTCGCCGATCTGGCCGGTGCCGAAGCTGTCGACACGCACGGACACCGGATCGACGACGCCGATGGCGTAGGCTATCTGCACTTCGATGCGCTCGGCGATGCCGGCCGCGACCAAGTTCTTGGCCACGTGGCGCGCCATGTAGCAGGCCGAGCGGTCCACCTTCGTCGGATCCTTCCCCGAGAAGGCGCCACCGCCGTGACGGCCATAGCCGCCATAGGTGTCCACGATGATCTTGCGGCCGGTGAGGCCGCAGTCGCCGTGCGGACCGCCGGTCACGAAACGGCCGGTCGGGTTGATGTGGTAGACCGTCGTCTCGTCCAGCAGCTCCCCGGGGATCGTGGTCTTCACAATCTTCTCGATGACCGAGTCGCTGATCTCCTCCTGGGAGACGTCGGGGTCGTGCTGGGTGGAGATGACCACGGTGCGTACGCCGACCGGCTTCTTGCCCTCGTACTCCACCGTCACCTGCGACTTGCCGTCAGGCCGCAGCCAGGGGATCTCGCCGTCGCGGCGCGCCACGGCCAGGCGGCGGGTCAGGCGATGGGAGAGGAGAATCGGCAGCGGCATCAGCTCCGGGGTTTCGCGGCAGGCGAAGCCGAACATCAGCCCCTGGTCGCCCGCGCCGCCCGTATCCACCCCCTGGGCGATGTCCGGGGACTGCCGGTTGATCGTCAGCAGCACCTTGCAGCTCCGGCTGTCGAAGCCGAATTCGGAGCGGTCGTAGCCGATGTCCTGGACGACCTGGCGGGCCACGCCGACGAAGTCGACGTGCGCATGGGTGGTGATCTCGCCCGCGAGGACGATCATGTCCGTGGTCACCAGGGTCTCGCAAGCCACGCGCCCGGTGGCATCCTGCCGGAGCACCTCGTCCAGGATCGCGTCGGAGATCTGGTCCGCCACCTTGTCGGGATGGCCTTCGGTCACGGACTCCGACGTAAACAGGTGGGCCTCTTGTTCTTTCATCGTCGCACCTTTCGCCAGACTCCCTTCAGGATGAGCGTGGCTCTTTCGGGTTTGTCGGGGCGCGGGAGCCCGGCGGGTATTGGGGACGTCGGGGACGTCCTGGGAATCCCGTTCGAACTGGCCGTGCATGCTACCAAGTGTCGCAGGAGCCGGTCAAACGCGGACCCGCGTACGAATCTAAGTGTGCTCGGATCCCGGCGAAACGGGACTCAGCGGATGGGACGGCTCTCCAGCACGCCGTAGAAGAGCGTCGAAATGGCGTGCAGGGTGGAGGTGGAGACGGCCTTGCGCCGCGTCTCCAGCCCGCCGGTGAGAGCCCGGATCATGCCGCCGCCTCGCCGGGTCCCGGGAATGGCGAATGGGATCTGCGCGCTGTCCAGGCCGGCGATCAGGCGGTCGGGGAGCTGCACCGAGCCGCTGGACCCCCAGGCCTCGCCCAGCGGGGTGCGCACCACGGCCCAGTTGCGGATGAAGTAGCGGAGGCCGCCGTCCACCTCCAGAGCCTGGATGCCCCCCTCGGCCGCCATGTAGAACTGGTAAGTGTCGCCGAGCCGCTCCTCCATCTCGCGGACGTAGGTGCGCGCCAGGCCGAGGGTCTCCTCGTCCGTGACCGGCAGCCCGATCGGCGGCGGCTCCACGGGCTGGGGCACCACCGCCACCGACACGATCTTGTCGTGGCCGTCGTGGAAGTAGCGCAGGAACGCGTCGCGGACGCCGAGCAGCGTCTCCGAGTTGTTCCCGGCCACCGCGACCTCGACACCCGATTGGAGCTTTTGCCAGAAATTCCTAATATCTGTCACCATGATCACCAGCCGCCACAATCAGAAATTGAAGGATATTCGCCGTCTCCGGCGAAGTAAAGGCGACCACGCCCTGCTGGAGGGGCCGCACCTGGTCGAGGAGGCCGTCGCCGCGGGTCACGAGCTGGAGACCGTCCTGGCCACGCCGGCCTGGCTGGAGACGCCCGATGGATTGCGCGTCGCCCGCCATCTCCCGATCGCACCGCTGGAGATCGAGCCCCCCCTGCTGGAGGAGCTGACCGACTCCGACTCGCCCCGCGGCATCCTCGCCGTGGCCCGCCTCCCCCGCTCCGGCGTCGGGTCGCTGCCCGTCCGCGACGGCGGAGTCTATCTCTTTCTGGACGGATTGCAGGACCCCGGCAACCTGGGAGCGCTCGCACGGGTCGCGGAGGCCTCCGGAGCGGCCGGGCTCGCGCTCTCTCCGGGCACGGCCCATCCGAACCATCCGCGCGCCCTCCGCGCCTCGGCCGGAAGCCTGCTGCGGCTGCCGGTCGCCGTCGGGTGCGAGGCCGCGGCAATGGACCGCCACCTCGCCTCCGTCCGGCCGCGCTGGATGGCCCTGGTCCCCCGCGAGGGTGAAGACCTCTGGCGCGCCTCCCTGGACGGCACCCTGGTCCTCGCCCTGGGTGCCGAGGGCCCCGGCCTGTCGCCCGCTCTCCAGGAGCGCTCCGACCTGCGGCTGACCATCTCGATCGAGCCTCCAGTCGAGTCGCTGAACGCCACGGTCGCCGCGGCCCTGGTGCTCTTCGAGATCCGGCGGCGGCGGTCATGATCTAATACCGCCATTATGAAGATCGGCATCGGCTCGGACCACGCGGGCTACAGCTACAAGGAAGAGATCAAGCTCTTCCTCGCCGGACAGGGGCACGAGGTGCGCGACTTCGGCACGGACTCGGAGGAGTCGGTGGACTATCCGGTCTACATCCGACCCGTGGCCGAGGCGGTCGCCGGCGGCGAGCTCGAGCGCGGTATCGTGCTCGGCGGCTCGGGCAACGGCGAGGCCATGGCCGCCAACCGCGTGCGAGGCGCCCGCTGCGCGCTCTGCTGGAACGCCGAGTCCGCCCGCCTCGGCCGCCAGCACAACGACGCCAACATGATCTCCCTCGGCCAGCGCATGATGACGCTGGAGACCGCCCTCGACATCGTCCGGATCTGGCTGGAGACCCCCTTCGAAGGCGGGCGCCACGTCCGGCGGATCCAGCTTCTCGACGCGTGACCGCCCCGATCCTCCAAGCCCTGGGGTCGGACCGGGTGCGGCGGGACGAGGTCCTCGCTCCCTACACCACCTTCAGGATCGGCGGGCCGGCCGACCTCTTCTACGAGCCGCAGACCGCCGACGAGCTGGCGCGGGCGATCCTCGCGGCCCGGGAGCACGGAGTCCCCCACTTCCTCCTGGGGATGGGCGCGAACATCCTGATCGGCGACCGCGGCTTCCGTGGGCTGGTCATCCGCAACGCGGCCCGGCACATGGAGGTCCTGCCGGACGGCAAGGTGTGGGCGGAGAGCGGCGCGGCCGTCTATCCGGAGCTGATCGAGCTGGCGGTTTCGCATGGACTGTCCGGGCTGGAGCACTACGTGGGCATCCCTTCCACCGTGGGCGGAGCGCTCTGGCAGAACCTCCACTTCCTGGCCCCGGCCCCGGCGCGCGAGCGGACCATGTTCGTCGAGGAGGTCACCCATTCCGCCGAGATCCTCACCGAGGAGGGCGAGCGCAAGACCGTGGACGCCGACTACTTCGAGTTCGGCTACGACGATTCCATCCTCCACCACCGCCGGGACGTCGTCCTCGCCGCCACCTTCCAGCTCCAGCCGGAAGAACCGGCCCGCTTGCGGCAGGTCATGGCGGAGAACCTGCAGTGGCGGCGCGAGCGGCACCCACCCCTGGACACCGAGCCGAGCGCCGGCTCCATCTTCAAGAAGATCGCCGGGATCGGCGCCGGCCGTCTGATCGACGAGTGCGGCCTCAAGGGCACCCGCATCGGCGGCGCCATGGTCACGCCTCGCCACGCCAACATCCTGATCAATACGGGCCATGCCACCGCCGCAGACGTCCGCGCCCTGATCGCCCACGTCCAGGAGGTGGTCGAGCAGCACACCGGTCATCTCCTGGAGCCCGAGATCGGCTTCATCGGCGAGTTCTGATCCCGCGACAAAAGTTGTTGACTTCCGTTCCGCCTTCTCTTACGCTTCATGGCGTAACAGAGGCGTAAACATCCATCGGGAGGAGCGGTCGTGATGAACAGAACGAATGGCAACACCCTGCCGTCCAATGCGTTCGTAGAGGACTACCTCGCCCTGTTGAACGAGCGGGACGAGCCCATCACTGCGCCGGAGGCCGAGTACGCCGGCCCCTGGAGCGTGGAAGCGCGGCGCCAGGGCGGTCACGCCGTGCTGCGTGCCGCCGAGGACCTCGCCCGTGGCGACGAGCCCTACGCGGTCTTCGAGGTCGTGGAGATCGCCCAGATCGCCGCGGCCGTCCTGCCGGGCACGGGGCGGGAAAAGCGCTACCGGCTGGGCAAGGACGAGGACTCCGGCCGCGGCTTTCCGGTGTACCGCTCCGGCGAGCTCGCCGGACACCTGCGGCTGTTCGACGAGGAGCTGGTCGCAGCCCTGAACGTGCTCGACGCGCTCCTGTCCTCGCCCTACGACTTCGCCTGGCTCCTCGAAGCCGCCGGAGGCCTCGCCCTCCAGCACGTGGGGAGGATCTCGATGGCGCGGGCGACCGGCCGGCTCAAGTAGAAGTGAGTGGAGGGGCGCACGCCCGTGCGCCCTACCCCACTCCCTCGCTCCAGCCTTCGCTTCCGGAGCCGCACACCAGAGCGCAGACGCTCTCTTCCTCCCCTACCCGCACCCTGCCGCTCAGCCACGCGGCCACGGCCGCGGCTCCGGACAATTCCGCCGCGATGCCCAGCTCCAGCCAGAGCCAGCGCGCCGCCTCCCGCATCTCCTCGTCCGTGACCAGCACGATCTCCTCGACCGTCCTCTGGATGATGCGCAGGTTCAGCTCGGCGCTTTTCCGTGGCGCCAGGGTGTTCGCGGCCGTCGTGATGCGCTCCAGCTCCACCACGGCACCCGCCCGCACGCTCTCATGGAGGGTCGGCGCTCCCACCGGCTCCACCCCGATCACCCGGATGCCGGGAGCCAGGGCCTTCACGGCCGTGGCGATACCCGAGATCAGCCCGCCGCCGCCGATCGCAACAAGCACCACATCCGTCCCCGGAGCGTCCTCCAGGATCTCCAGGCCGATCGTGCCCTGGCCCGCGACCACCGCCGGGTCCGCGAACGCGTGGACATAGGTAAGGCCATCCCGCTCTGCAACCTCGCGCGCGGCCCTGTCCGCCTCGTCCCAGACCGACCCCTCCCGCACAACTTCCGCCCCCCAG
>DASUNJ010000684.1:0-4127 GCA_036277235.1 Thermoanaerobaculia bacterium
GGCTCTCGCAGATGAGCCGTCAGCTCGGTATTTCCGAGGATCAGACACGCGAAGCCCTGCCTGCCGCCCTCGCGGCCCTTACGGGTGGGCTGGCACAGAACGCCGCCCAGCCGCAGGGTGCGCAGCAGCTCTCGAACGCCTTGAACAAGGACCACGACGGCGGGCTTCTCGACTCGCTCGACGGCTTCCTGGGCGGCGGGGGCGGCGGTCTCGGCGCCGGGGCCGCGATCCTGGGCCACGTCTTCGGCCAGCGCAAGCAGCAGGTGGAGGGGAACCTGGGCCGCGCTACCGGGCTCAATCCGCAGACCATGGCAAGCCTGCTCGCCATGCTCGCGCCGATCGTGATGGCCTACCTGGGCCGGCAGCAGCGCCAGAAGCAGCTCGATCCGGGCGGCCTCGCGGAAGTGCTCGGCCAGCAGCGCCAGCGCATCGAGCAGGTTCCCCAGGCCCGCACCGGACTGGGAGCCCTGCTCGACCGCGACGGCGACGGCAGCGTCATCGACGACCTCACCGACCTCGCCGGCGGCCTGTTCGGCAAACGGTGACGGTGCCGTCCACGCCCGCGGACGTTCCGATCAGTTTTTCCGATTTCTGACCGGTTTCGATCAATCCCTTGAATCCGCCTGGTTCATCCCTTTGGATCGGGTGGAATTTCATCCTGTAGAAAACGCCCGTCCCGCTTGCGTTTGCGCGCATGGCACCGCCGTTGCTCTCTTATCTCTGACAAATGACAGCCGGCGTCTTCACGAGAGGACGCCCCGGCGAGGAGGCAAGGGAGATGCGATGGAATCATCTTGTCGTGGCCGGGCTCTGTCTGTCCCTGCTCTGCGCGGCGGCGCCGGCGTGGAGTGAAGAAAAAGCTTTCGATCCCAACCAGGGCGGACTCGTGCTGCGCGGCGGCAACGGCTCCGAGCTGGCCGCTCCCGTCCTCGGCACCGCGATCGAGGTGCGGGTCACGGGGATCGTGGCCCGCACGCGGGTCACCCAGGTGTTCCAGAACCCCACGGACCAGGAATGGCTGACCGGGGTCTACCTCTTCCCGCTGCCCGAGGGCGCGGCCGTGGACTCGCTGCGCATGGTGGTGGGCGACCGGGTGCTCGAAGGGGTCGTCCAGGAGAAGGAGGAGGCCCGCCAGACGTTGGCGAGGGCGGCGAGCGCGGACTGCGGCTGCAAGGCCTCGCTCCTGGAGCAGGTCCGGCCCGGCCTGTTCACGCTGTCGGTGGCGAACATCGGGCCGCAGGAGACGGTCGAGATCGACATCGAGATGCAGCAGGTTGTGCGCTACGAGCAGGGGCGGTTCGTGCTCCGCTTCCCGACGCTCGCGCCGCCGCGCTACACGCCGGCCGGAACCGGGCAGCAGATCCCCCACCCGCCAGTGCTGCCCGAAGGCGCGAAGCCGCGCAACCCGTTCGCCCTGCACGTCGACCTCGCGCCCGGCTTCCCCCTGGCCCGCCTCGCGAGCCCCACGCACGAGGTGGCGGTCGCCAAGGACGCGAAGCGCCTGCGCTGGGCCGTGGACCTCGCCAAGGGCATGGCCCCGTCGGACGGCGACTTCGTCCTCGAGTGGGTGCCCGCGGTCGGCCGCGAGCCGCGCGCGGTCTATTTCACCGAGGAGGTGGACGGCGAGCTCTACTCGCTGCTCATGACCCTGCCTCCCGACGATGCCGAGGCGGTCGCGGGCCGCCTCCCCCGCGAGACCGTCTTCGTGATCGACAACTCGGGCTCCATGCTGGGGCCTCCCCTGGAGCAGGCGAAGCAGGCCCTGCTCCTCGGCCTCGACCGTCTCCAGCCCGGCGACTGGTTCAACGTCATGAAGTTCTGCTCCACGACCACGCCGCTCTTCCCCGACAGCGTGCCGGCGACCCCCGCGGCGCTGGAGCAGGCGCGGCAGTTCGTGCGCGCCATTGCGGCGGACTCCGGCACCGAGATGCTGCCGGCACTGCAGCTCGCTTTTGCGGGCCAGGCCAGGACCGGCCTCGTGCGCCAGGTCATCTTCGCCACGGACGGGCAGGTGGGGAACGAGGCGGAGATCCTGTCCTTCGTGCCCACGCACGTGGGGGACCGGCGGCTGTTCACCGTGGCCCTCGGCCCGGCTCCGAACGCCGCCTTCCTGCGCCGGGCGGCGGAGGTCGGGCGCGGCGCGCTCACGCAGATCGTCAGCATCGAGCGCGTGGCCGCGGGCATGGCGGAGCTGTTCGCCCGGCTGGAGGCGCCCATGCTCCGGGACATCCAGGTGACATGGTCCGATCCCGCGGCCGAGGCCTGGCCCGCGCAGGTTCCCGACCTGTACAGGGGCGAGCCGCTGGTGGTCTCGGCCCGCCTGCGCGAGCCCGGCCCCGTGGCCCTGTCGGGCCAGCGCCAGGGCGGCGCCTGGGAGGACGAGCTGCCGGCCGCGGCCGAGATCCGCGGCGCGGGCCTCGACAAGCTGTGGGCCGGCCGCAAGGTCCAGGCCCTGCTCGACAGCATCCAGCAGGGCACTACCGACCAGGAGAGGGAGGAGGTGCGGCGCGCCGTCCTCGAGCTGGGTCTGCGGCATCACCTCGTGACCCCCTTCACCAGCCTGGTCGCGGTGGACGTCGTGCGCACCGCCCCGGCCGGCGTGGAGCCCTCGCCCCGGATGGTCCCCCTCAACCGGGCTCGCACGTCCGAGGAGCTGGCCGGAGAGGTGGGAGCAGGGGTCGCGGAAACCATCATCGTGGCGGCCGAGAGCCCGCTCCTCGACGAGCGCAGGATCTCGACCGGGTCCACCGTGTCCCAGACCGAGCTGGAGGGGATTCCGACGGCACGGGATCCCTGGTCCGTCCTGCAGAGCACGCCGGGGGTGCTGGGCGACCGCATCAACGTCGCAGGCAACGAGAGCGGCAATCGGGTGGTCGACGGGCTCGTCATCACGGACATGGCGACGCTTTCCTCGTCGCCCGGCTACTTCGACTTCGACAGCTTCGAGGAGATGCAGGTCGTCACCGGCGGTGCCGACGTCACCCTGGAGACGCCCGGAGCGCGGGTGAAGCTGACCCGGCCGCGCGGCACGAACGAGTGGCGGGCCTCGGGCTTCGCCCTCTGGACCGGTGGCGCTCTCACGGAGGACGAGGGCGGCGATTACCTGAAGGGCTTGCGGGTCGCGGATCTGGAGGGCGGAGGCCCGCTCGTCCAGGACCGGCTCTGGATCTGGGCCGAGGCGGGCCGGGACGAGATCGACCGCGTCGTCTTGGGCGGCCAGGCCGAGGAGCGGGTCCGCGACAGCGGCAGCTTCCGGCTGAACGCGCAGCTCGCGACCCAGACCTCGGTCGAGCTGGCGGCGAGCGGCGGCAATTCCGAGGGCTCCGGCGTGGGCGCCGGGCCTGGGCGCTCGCCCGAGACCACCTGGGACGAGGACGGCCGCGAGTCGAGCTGGAGCGCCGAGATCACGCACGTCGCGGGACCGAACCTCTTCCTGACCGGCGCCTGGAGCGGGAGCGGGAGGAGCGTCCTCGATCTCCCGAGAGGGGACGGCGACGCGCGGATCGACGCGGCGGGAGTCTCCCTCGGCGGCTGGTTCGGGCTGGAGGACGAACAGCGGACCCGCGAGGCCAGGCTGAGCGGCTCGTGGTTCTTCAATACCGGCAACCTTTTGCACGAGCTCGCGTTCGGCTCGGGCTGGCGCGAGCAGGACGAGACATGGTCCCTGACCGCGCCGGACCGGCTCGGCATGTCCGGCGAGCTCTTCGACCTCTCGGCAGGTGTGGCCGAGGCCTGGAGGAGCGGGACGGCGGATGCGCGCCTCGAGACCTGGAGCCTCTGGGGCCAGGACACCCTGAACGCCGGCAACTCCACGTTCGTCGTGGGAGCGCGCCTGGACGGCCAGGACCTGGGCATCCCGGAAGTCCGCCCCTGGACGCTCGCGCCGCGCCTCGGTTGGAACCTGCCCCTGGGCGCGGAGCGCCAGACCCTGCTCAAGGCGTCCCTGGGCCGGTTCGCCTCCCGGCTTGGCTCGCGGGCCGCCTGGCACCTGGACCCGGACGCGCCCGCGGTGCTCCGCTCCTTCTTCCAGGACCTGGACGGCGACCTCCTGCCTGGCGCGGGCGAGCCGGTCCGGCCCTGGTACCTGGAAGGTCCCGGTGCCGTGGACCGGGGCCTGCAGCCCGAAA
>DASUNJ010000685.1:0-3309 GCA_036277235.1 Thermoanaerobaculia bacterium
CGAAGAAGGCGAGGATCAGGCAGATGCCGCCGACCACCCCGGGCAGGATCGCGCCCGGGTTCATCAGCTCGAAGTAGAGGCCGAGGCCTCCCAGGCTGAGCAGCATGAAGGCGATGTTGGGATCGGCGATGACCGAGAGGACCCGGCGCATCCCCGACATCTCGACCTCCTCCACGACCGCGCCCTTGGTGCGGAGGGTCACCAGGTCGTCTCCCCGCTTGACCGTCCGGCCGTCGAGGGCTGCGACGAGCTTGTCGAAGCTGGGCGCGACCAGGTCGATCAGCTTGCCCTCCAGCGCCTCGTCGGCGGTGTACGAGCGGCTGTCGATCACCGCCGCCTGGGCAAGCTCGACGTTGCGGCCGTTGCGCCGGGCGAGCGCGCGGATGTTGGCCGACGAGTCCTCCTCCACCTTCTTCCCCATCGCCCCTTCGATGTCCTCCCCGCCTCCGCCGACCGGATGGGCGGCGCCGGTGTTGGTGCCCGGTGCCATGGCCGCGATGTCGGCGGACATCAGGATGAAGAATCCGGCCGAAGCGGCCTGGGCGCCCGCGGGCGAGACGTAGACCACGACCGGCGTCTGCGCGCCGAGGATGGCCGAGGAGATGTCGCGGGTGGAGGTGACCAGGCCGCCGGGAGTGTCCAGCTCGATGATCAGGACCGAAGCCCGCGCCGCGTCCGCATCGCGGACGGCATCCACGATCAGCTCCGCGGAGATCGGGTGGATGGCCGCCTTCACCCGCGCCCTCAGGATCGGACCCGGAGGGGCAGGCTTCTGCGCGGCGGGCTGTGCCGAGGCGAGGAGCGGCAGGAGGATCAGGGAGAACAGCGCGAGGATCGACGTCCGGCGGACGAAAGTGGACATGGCCCCATGGAGTATATCAGCCGCGGGAGGCCCCCTCCTCCACGGCCGCTTTGCCGCTGTCGACGCATTTGAACCAGATGCGCCGCTGAGCGGGTTGCAGGCAACCGCCCCTCTGGGCTACCTCCCCGACGATCTCGTAGGGACCGCCGCAATGCCTGTGCATCTTGTCGTGGGCGTCCTGCCTGCCTGCGTAACGTACCGAAAAGGTCCCTGCATCGACGTAGCTGATCACGCCATCGGACGGTTGGCCCGTGGGGGGATGGCGACTCGCTTCGGGTGTGTCGGTTTTGACTGGACCTGCAGTGGTAGTGCAGGCTAATATCGGAAGGGCTCCACAAAGGATCAAGAATCTCGTCTTCATCAGCCGACACCCCCGTGTGTGTTAGCGGCGCCTTCACAACGAGTATACCGCTCCTATGCAATCGGAGCGAGGTTGACGCCACCTGTTCAGGTAAAGGGACGTAATTCGGCTGCCCTGTCGGGCGTAGGGAGATTCCTGTGAGCGGCAGTGCCGCAGAGAGAGTCGGGCTCTCGCATGAAAAGGGCGCAGCACCCCAGGCGGTGCTGCGCACCCTGGTCGTGACCGATCTCGTCGACAGCACCCGCCTCGTCGAGGAGCTCGGCGATTTTCGCGCTTTCGAGATCGCGACCCGCCACGACCGGATGGCCCGCGGCCTCCTCGCCCTCCATGGCGGCCTGGAGATCGACAAGACTGACGGTTTCCTGTTCCTGTTCGAACGCCCCCTCTCCGCCGTGACCTTCGCCCTCGCCTACCAGCGGGAGCTGGCAGCCCTCTCCATAGAGATGGGCGCGCAGCTCCGGTCGCGGACCGGCATCCACCTGGGGGAGGTCTTCCTGCGCGAGAACCCGCCGGAAGACGTGGCCCGCGGCGCCAAGCCCGTCGAGGTCGAGGGCATGGCCAAGCCGCTGGCCGCCCGCGTCATGTCCCTGGCCGGCGGCAAACAGATTCTGCTGACCGAAGGCGCGTTCAACCTCGCGCGCCTCGCTCGCGAAACTGCGGGCGGCGAGCCGCTCGCGGATGCCCCCCTCTCCTGGCTGGCGCACGGCCCCTATCTCTTCAAGGGCGTCGCCGAGCCGGTGGAGGTGTTCGAGGTGGGCTGGGCCGGGCTCTCGCTGCTCGCCGTGCCCCAGGAAACCGAGAAGGCCCGCCGGGCCGTGGCCGCGGGCGACGAGGTCACCCTGGGCTGGAGGCCGGGCCCCGGGCAGGAGATCCCGCGCCGGTCCGGCTGGGCGCTCGAGCGCAAGCTCGGCCTGGGCGGCTTCGGCGAGGTCTGGCTGGCCGTCCAGCGCGACACCGGCGAGAAGCGGGCCTTCAAGTTCTGCTACGAGGCCACGCGCCTGCGCGCCCTGCAGCGCGAGGTGACCCTCTTCCGGCTGCTCAAGGAGACCCTCGGCGACCGCGAGGAGGTCGTCCGCATCCTTGACTGGAGCTTCGACGAGGCGCCCTACTTCCTGGAGTGCGAGTACGTGGAGGGCGGCGACCTGGTCGATTGGGCGGCGGAGCGCGGCGGGATCGGCGAGATACCCCTGGCCGAGCGGCTGGAGATCGCGGCCCAGGTGGCCGACGCCCTCGCCGCGGCCCACTCCGTCGGCGTGCTGCACAAGGACGTCAAGCCGCAGAACGTCCTCGTGACCCGCGACCGCCAGGGCAGTCCGCGGGCGAAGCTCACGGACTTCGGCATCGCCCAGGTGCTCGACCACCAGGCGCTCCTCGCCCAGGGGATCACCGTCCTGGGCATGACCGAGCTGGCCACGGACTCCGGGCTCTCGGGCAGCCGTCTCTACATGGCCCCGGAGGTCGCCGAGGGCAAGCCCGCAACGGTACAGGCCGACCTCTACGCCCTGGGCGTGATGCTCTACCAGATGATCGCGGGCGATTTCCAGCACTCTCTGGCCACGGGCTGGCGCCGCGACGTGACGGACGATCTGCTGGCCGAGGACATCGCCTGCTTCGTGGATGGCTCGCCCGAGCAGCGGCCGGCGAGCGCCCGCGAGGTGGCCGAGCGCCTGCGCCGCCTCGAAGAGCGCCGGGCCGAGCTCGACGCCGAGCGCCGGGCGCGGGAGGAGGCCGAGGCCCAGCGCCGTGCCCTCGAAACCGCCCAGCGCCGCCGCAAGCAGCTCACCGTGATCGCCACCGCGGCGGTCGTGGTCCTCGCGGTCGTCGCGACCCTCGCCATCCAGGCCTTCCGCGACCGCCGCAAGGCCGAGCGGGCGGAAGAGATCTCCGACCGCCGCCGCGGCCAGGCCGAAGACCTGATCGGCTTCATGGTCGGAGACCTGCGGGAGAAGCTCACCCCGGTCGGCCGGCTCGACATCCTCGACGGCGTCGGCGCCAAGGCGATGAGCTATTTCGCGGCGGTGCCCGAGAACGAGCTTTCGGACGGGGAGCTGCTGACCCGGTCCAAGGTGCTGACTCAGATCGGCTC
>DASUNJ010000686.1:0-18006 GCA_036277235.1 Thermoanaerobaculia bacterium
CAGGCAGCCCCTCACCCCCTAACCCCCTCTCCCATCGCACACCCTTCCCCCGGGAGAGGGGGAACGCAAGTAGGAGGGCTGCCGTGAGCCGGTCAGCTTGGGCTACGTCCCCCCTCTCCCGGCCGGTGGGAGGGGATGGGAGAGGGGGCCAGGGGGTGAGGGGTCTCTGGTCGGCCGAAGTTGGAGCGGTCCGCGTCCACGCCGGTCCCGGCGCGCTCGGCCTCCTTGGCACGCTCGTCCGCGAGCTGGGCGGCAGCCGGGTGCTGGTGGTGACCGACCGCGGCGTCCGCTCTGCAGGGCACGTGGATTCGGCGCTCGCCGCGTTGGAGGGGCTCGCGGCGGATGTGTTCGACGACGTGGAGGAGAACCCGACCTCGCTCCATGTCGAGGAGGGCCGGCGCTTCGCCGCGGAGTGGAGCCCCGACCTGCTGGTCGGCCTCGGCGGCGGCAGCGCCATGGATTGCGCCAAGGGGATCAACTTCCTGCTCACCAACGGCGGCCGCATGGAAGACTACCGGGGCAGCGGCAAGGCATCCAAGCCCATGCTGCCGTCGATCGGCGTGCCCACGACGGCCGGCACCGGCAGCGAGGCCCAGTCCTACGCGCTGATCTCGCATCCGGAAACTCACGAGAAGATGGCCTGCGGCGATCGTAGGGCCCGCTTCCGGGAGGTGATCCTCGATCCGCGGCTCGCGGCGAGCGCTCCCCGTCAGGTGGCGGCCACGGCCGGCATCGATGCCGTCTCGCACGCGGTCGAGAGCCATGTCACCTCGCGCTCGAACCCCGTGTCCCGGTTGCTCTCGCGGGAAGCCTGGCGCCTGCTCTCCGCAAGCCTCGAGACCTCGCTCGACTCCCCGGAGGACCTGCGGTCGGTCGGGGACACGCTGCTCGGTGCCCACCTCGCGGGCGCGGCGATCGAAGCTTCCATGCTCGGAGC
The DNA here is from genome assembly GCA_036277235.1 of Thermoanaerobaculia bacterium. GTDB lineage: Bacteria > Acidobacteriota > Thermoanaerobaculia > Multivoradales > UBA5704 > DATMER01. The sequence continues at coordinate 938 of DASUNJ010000686.1, forward strand.
AGCGCACGCGTGCGCCAATCCCCTGACCGCGCGCTTCGGGATCGTTCACGGCGTAGCTGTCGGCCTGATGCTCCCGCATGTAGTCCGCTTCAACGGCGAGGAAAGGTATCGCGATCTACAGGGCGAGCTAGCGGCGCGGATCGAGGATCTGCGCGCCATGGCGGGCCTGCCCGATCGCCTGCGCGCCTGCGGTGTCGATGCCGAGAGCCTCCCTCTCCTTGCCGAGGAGGCCTCGCGTCAATGGACCGCGGGCTTCAATCCGCGGCCTGTCGACGCGGCGGCGTTGCTGTCACTTTACGAGGCGGCTTTCTGATGCCAGCGCTGTTGCTTCTTCTTCTGTTTGCGACGGTTCCAGGGACAGCAGGCTGGACCATGTTCCGCGGCGATGCGCAGCTCACCGGCCGCGCTCAGGGCGAACTGCCCGCGAAGCCGGAGCCGCTCTGGACTTTCCGCGCAGGGAAAGGTTTTTCTTCCGCGGCGGCGATTGCAAACGGCACCGTCTATGCCGCGTCACTCGACGGGCACCTGTACGCGCTCGATCTCGCGACCGGCAAGCTGCGCTGGAAGCACAAGGCATCGGACGAGATCAAGTCCTCGCCCTCGGTGCACCAGGGGACCGTCTACTTCGGCGACGAGAAGGGAGCGTTCCACGCGCTGGACGCGAAGACCGGCAAGGTGCGCTGGACGTTCCAGGCAGAGGCCGGAATCGTCTCTTCGGCCAACTTCGCGGGCGCATGCGTGCTGGTCGGCTCTTACGACCAGTTCCTCTACTGCCTTTCTCCCAAGAACGGCTCCGTCATCTGGAAGATCGAGACTGACGGGTATGTGCACGGCACTCCGGCGATATCGGCGGGGGGAGACATGGTGATCTCGGCCGGCTGCGACGGCCTCCTGCGAGTGCTGCGCGTCAAGGACGGCTCGGAAGTCCGGCGGGTGCCGCTCGGCGGATACGCGGCCGCGAGCCCTGCGCTGGCTGGCGGCCGGGCGTTCCTGGGCAACTTCGAGAACAAGTTCCTGGCCGTCGACTGGCAGACCGGCAAGGTGGTCTGGACGTACGAGCACCCGGTGCGCAAGTTCCCGTTCTACTCCTCGGCCGCGCTGGCCGGGAGCACGGTGGTGGTGGGGGGGCGCGACCAGATGATCCATGCCCTCGACGCCGCCAGCGGCAAGGAGCTCTGGACCTGGTCGGCGCGCTCGGCGATCGACGCCTCGCCGGTGGTGGTCGGCGGACGGGTGCTGGCCGCGGCCAAGAACGGCGCGATCTTCGCACTGGATCTCAAGACCGGAAAGCCGGTCTGGCGCTTCGAGGCCGGCGCTCCCGTCGAAGCCTCCCCCGCGGTCGGCGCCGACCGGCTGGTGATCGGTGCCATGGACGGCACTCTCTACTGCTTTGGAGCAAAAGGACGATGACTCAACCCGCACAGGCTCCACCCCTTGATAATCCCGAGATCGGCAGCGTGTTCGTCTCGAACTACCCGCCGTTCGGAGCGTGGAGCCCGGAGAACCTCCCCGACGTCCTCGCAGCGCTCGACGCGCCTCCGCGGCCCGGCACGCCGCTCGGCCTTTATCTTCACATCCCGTTCTGCCGCAAGCGGTGTAAGTTCTGCTACTTCCGCGTCTACACGGACAAGGACGCGGGGGAGATCGGCGCCTATCTCGACGCGCTGGCCTCCGAGGTCGAGATGTTTGCCCGGAAGCCGGCGGTCGCCGGCCGGCCGCTCAAGTTCGTCTACTTCGGCGGCGGCACGCCGTCCTACATCAGCGTCCGCCAGCTCGAAGGCCTGGTCTCGCGCATCCAGGCGGTGATGCCGTGGGCCGGCGCCGAGGAGATCACGTTCGAGTGCGAGCCGGGCACGCTCACTCATTCGAAGCTGGAGGCGATCCGCGGCGTCGGCGTGACCCGGCTTTCGCTGGGCATCGAGAGCTTCGTCGACGACATCCTGCGCGAGAACGGCCGTGCCCACGTCTCGACCGAGATCTACCGCACGCTCCCCTGGATCCGCGAGCTGGGGTTCGAGCAGCTCAATATTGATCTTATTGCCGGCATGGTCGGCGAGACCTGGGACACCTGGCGGGAGTCGGTGCGCAAAACGGTGGAGGTCGAGCCGGACAGCGTCACGATCTACCAGATGGAGCTGCCGTACAACACGGTCTATTCGCAGAGCGTGCTCGGCGGGAGCTTCGACCAGCCGCTCGCCGACTGGCCGACCAAGCGCGAGTGGCAGGATTACGCCTTCGCGGAGCTGGCGGCCGCGGGGTACGTCCTCTCGTCCGCCTACACGATGGTCCGCCCCAAGGGGAAATCGTCGAGCTTCGTCTACCGCGACTCGGTCTGGCACGGCTGCGACTTGCTGGGGACCGGCGTCGCCTCGTTCTCGCACCTCTCCGGAGTCCACTTCCAGAACGTCACGCAGTGGGGCGAGTACCTGGCGACGGTTGCGGAAGGCCGGTTGCCCCTGGGCCGCGGGCTCGCGATCACGGACCGCGAGCGGCTCACGCGCGAGATGATTCTGCAGCTCAAGCTCGGCACGCTTCCTGTCACTTATTTTGGCGAGAAGTTCGGAACCGACGTCCTCGCCGAGTTCGCTCCCGCGTGGGAAAAGCTGGAAGAGGAGGGCATGCTGCGGGTGGAGGGCGACAGGATTGCGCTCACTCGTGCCGGCCTGCTCCAGGTGGACCGCCTGCTGCCTTCGTTCTACGACGACCAATACCGGAATGCCCGTTATACCTAGCGCTTATACCAGGAGAAACCCGCATGCGCTGTCTCCGTTTTCTCGCGTTTTGCCTGATCGCCAGCGTCGTCGCCGCAGCGGACTGGCCGCAGTTCCGCGGCCCCAACCGGGACGGCATCTCGCCCGAGGCGGCCGTGCTCAATAGCTGGCCCGCCAGCGGGCCGAAGGTCCTGTGGAAGGCGCCGCTCGGGGAGGGCTACTCGCAGGTCGTGTCCGCCAAGGGCCGCCTCTACACCCTCGCCCAGCAGGGGAAGGAGCAGGTCGCCGTTGCCTTCGACGGCGCCACGGGCAAGCAGCTCTGGCGCACCCGCATCGACCGCGAGTACAACGACGGACAGGGCGACGGCCCGCGCTCCACGCCCACGGTCGACGGCGAGCTGGTCTACGTGCTGTCGGCCCACGGCAAGCTGGCCGCGCTCCGCGCCGCCAACGGCCAGGTGGCCTGGCAGCACGACCTGCGCGCCGAATACGGCGCCAACCCGCCGCAGTGGGGCGTCTCGACCTCGCCGCTCGTCGAGAGCAACCTCCTGATCGTCAACGTGGGCGGAGCCGGCAACAAGTCGATCATCGCCTTCGACAAGACGAACGGCAAGCCGGTGTGGACCTCCCAGGGCGACGGCGCCGGCTACTCGGCGCCGATCGCGATCACCGTTCGTGGCGTGCGCCAGGTCATCGTCTTCACGGCCGACGCGATCCTCTCGATCTCGCCCGAGGACGGCAGGCTGTTCTGGCGGAGTGCCTGGAAGACCGACTATGACGTCAACGCCGCGACTCCGATCTTCTTCCCGCCGGACAAGCTGTTCGTCTCCTCCGGCTACGGCACGGGCTCGGCCCTGTTGCAGATCAACCGCACGAACGTGGCGGAGGTCTGGCGGAGCCGGGGCATGAAGAACCAATTCAGCTCTTCGGTGCTCGACAACGGGATCCTCTACGGCTTCGACGACGCCACCTTCAAGGCGATCGACGCGGCCACCGGCAACGAGCGCTGGAAGCAGCGCGGGTTCGGGCACGGCTCGCTGATCCTGGCTGGCGGGCACCTGATCGTGCTGTCGGACACCGGCAAGCTGGCGCTGGTCCAGGCCACGCCCGAGGAGTACCGCGAGCTGGGGAACGCCCAGGTGATCGACGGCAAGTGCTGGACCTCGCCGTCGCTCGCCGACGGCCGGCTCTACGTGCGCAACGAGGAGCAGCTCATCGCTTTCGATTGGAAAGGCGCCGCGAAGGCGGCGAGGGCCGCCCGGTGAAAAAGCTTGTCATTGCCATCCTCCTCGTAACCGCTCCGCTCCTCGCCCAGGAGCCGCCCGCGGAGGAACCGACGCCCACGACGACCTATGAGGACGTGCTGTTCGTCGAGGGCAGCCTCCCCAACGTGCCGGATTCGAGCACGATCGCAACCAAGCTGCCGACGCCGCTGCAGCAGACTCCGGCGAGCGTCGGGGTCGTGACCGAGTGGCTGATCGAGGAGCAGGGCAGCTCCGTGCTGGGCGAGGCGCTCCAGAACGTCAGCGGCGTCAACGTCCAGACGCAGAGCGGCGTGGCCGATTTCTTCGTGGTGCGCGGTTTCGACTCGATCGCCAACGGCCTCGTGCTGGTCGACGGCGCGGCCGAGCCCGAGATCAGCTTCTATCAGCTCTACAACATCGAGCGGGTGGAGGTGCTGAAAGGGCCGGGCGGCTTCCTCTACGGCGGCAACCCGATCGCCGCCACGATCAACATGGTCCGCCGGCAGCCTGAGCCGGGCGGCTTCCTGGGCGTCGGCCTCTCGGCCGGGAGCTTCGGCGCCCACGGCGGCAGTGTCGACTGGAACCAGGGCGGCGAGACTCTGGGCTTCCGCTTGAACGGCCTCTGGAACGAGGCGGACGGCTACCGCGACCGGGCCAGCGAGGTGCGCGCGGTCAACCCCGGCTTCACCTGGCGCCCGGACGAGACGAGCTCGCTGCACCTCAATCTGGAGCTCCTGGACACCAGCTTCGCGCCCGACTCGGGACTGCCTCTCGTCACGGATTTCTTCCAGCCGGGGAGCGCTCCGCGCATTGCATCCGATATCGCCGACGTGCCACGGACGCGCTCTTATCAATCGCCCTACGACCTCTCCGACCAGGAGACCCGGCGCGTCCAGGCGGACTATCAGTCAGAGCTGTCCGACCGGCTGACCGTGCGCAACAAGGCCTACTACCGCCGCCTGGACTGGGACTCCGACGCCACGATCTTCAACGGCGTCTTCCCCACGGCCACCGGCGGGCTCGCGGTCTCCCGCACCCTGCTCCTCCTGGACGACACGCAGGAGTTCCTGGGCAATCAGCTCGAGGCCGTGCTTCGCGCGGAAACCGGCGGAGTGACCCACCAGCTCCTCGCGGGAATCGAGGTGGCCCGCCTCACCGATCAATTCACCCTCGATGTGGGCTTCCTGCCCGACATCGATCTCCTTTCTCCGGTGGAGACCGCCCAGGGTCCGGTCTTCCTGATCCCCGGCCAGTCGCAGGCGGCGGACGCGTCGAGCCTTGTCATCTCGCCCTATGTGGCCGACCAGATCGCCCTCTCGGACAAGCTCCAGGTGCTGGTGGGCGCGCGCTTCGATTCGATCGATTACGAGGACGACGTCACCGCGACCTCGCGGGAGTTCTCGAAGGTCTCGCCGACGCTCGGCGTGGTCTGGACGCCGGTGGCGCCGCTGTCGCTCTATGCCAACGCCGGCCGGGCCTTCGCACCGCCGTCGAGCCGGGTGGTGGGGGAGCGCCAGCCCGAGGAGAGCGAGCAGATCGAAGCCGGCATCAAAACGGAGCTCTGGAAGGGCAAGGCGCAGGCGACGTTCGCCGTCTACGACCTGCAGCGCGAGAACGTGGCAATCCCCGATCGGACCGGCATCACCCGCCAGACCGGGAGCCAGCGCTCGCGGGGCGTGGAGCTGGAGCTGGCGGCCGAGCCGCTGCCGCGCCTGCGCACGTTCTTTTCTTACGCCTACACCGACGCGGAGCTGACCGAGTTCGCCGAGCTGATCCTCGTCGGCTTCAATCCGCCGACCTTCGCGACGATCGACCGCTCGGGCAACCGTCCGGCGTTCGCGCCCGAGCACCTCGCGAACCTCTGGGTGAGCAAGCGCTTCGGGAACGGCTTCGGAGCGGGGCTCGGCTGGCGCTATCTCTCGGAACAGTTCATCGCCGAGGACAACGCGTTCGAGCTGGAGGACACCTTCACGCTCAACGCCGCGCTCTTCTATGACCTCGGCGACTGGAGCCTCGGGCTCCATCTCGAAAACCTGACGGAAGAGGAGACGTTCACCCGCGGCTTCGGATCGACCTCCGTGATCCCGGTCCCGGGCCTCACCGTGCAGGGCAACCTGGCGTACCGGATCGGTTTGCCGTGGCAGGAAAGGAAGGACTCTTGACCGAGTATGACGTGATCGTGATCGGCGGCGGCCCTGCCGGAGCCACCGCGGCGACCCTGGTCGCCCAGTATGGACACCGAGTGCTCCTCCTGGAGCGCTCCCCGGAGGCCCGGTTCAAGATCGGCGAGTCGCTGATGCCGGCGACCTGGCATACCTTCGAGCGGCTCGGGATGCTCCCAAAGCTCCATGCGAGCCACTTCCCGCGCAAGTACAGCGTCCAGTTCTGGGGCCGGTCCGGAAGAGCCTCCGCTCCGTTCTACTTCCGAGAGACCGATCCACACGAGAGCTCGGTCACCTGGCAGGTGCTGCGCAGCGAGTTCGACGCCATGATGCTCGACAACGCCCGCGAGCACGGGGTCGAGGTGCGCCGGGGGGTAGGGGTCAAGGAGGTCCTGTTCGACGGCGAGCGCGCGGTCGGCGTCCGCGCCGACTTCGGGAAGGAGGAGGGTGTTCGCGAGATCCCGTGCAAGGTCGTGGTCGACGCGACCGGCCGTAGCGCGTTCCTCGGCCGGAAGCTCGGCCTGATGCGGCAGGACCCGAAGCTGCGCAAGACCGCGATCTTCTCCCACTTCGAAGGAGCGCTGCGCGACCCCGGCATCGACGAGGGCGCGACCCTTGTCCTCTACACCGGCGGCGACAACCAGGAAAACGCCTGGTTCTGGTACATCCCGCTGCCCGGCGACAAGGTGAGCGTCGGTGTGGTCGGCTCGATCGAAAAGCTGATCACCAGCCGGCCGGGCGATCCGCAGGAGGTGTTCGACGAGGAGGTGGCGCTCTGTCCGGAAGCGCAGCGGCGCCTCGCCGGCTCCCGCCAGGCCTTCCCGGCCCAGGTCCTCAACGACTTCTCCTATCGCTCCTCGCGCATCGCCGGCGACGGCTGGGTGCTGGCGGGAGATGCCTTCGGCTTCCTCGATCCGATCTACTCCTCGGGCGTGCTGCTGGCCCTGACCTCGGGCGAGCAGGCCGCCGACTCGATCCATGCCGCGCTCACGGCGGACGACCTCTCGGGCGAGCGGCTCGGCGCCCACGGCCCGCGGTTCCTGGCGGGGATGGAAGCGATGCGCAAGCTGGTCTATGCCTTCTACGAAAAGGATTTCAGCTTCGCCAGGTTCCTCCGCCGCTTCCCGGACCAGCGGATCGAGCTCATCCACTTGCTGGTCGGCAACGTCTTCCGGCCGTCCGACAGCCTCTTCGCGGACATGGGCCAGATGGCGCACCTGCCCGAGGAGGCCCGGCTGGAGGAGCCAGCTGCGGCCGGAGACTCCCGATGAAGACACCCGTCCGCAGCCTGCTGCTCTACGCGGCTCTCGTTGTGCTGTACCTGCTGCACAACGACCTCTGGCTGTGGAACGACTCGCGGCTCGTCCTCGGGCTGCCGGCCGGGCTGGCCTACCACGTGGGCTTCTGCATCGCGACGTTCGTGGTGCTGACGCTCCTGGTGGTGCACGCCTGGCCGGATCATCTGGACCGGGAGAGCCCCTGATTGACTCTCGCGATCATCGTCGTCTACCTGGCGATCGTGCTGGTGATCGGTCTCTTCAGCCACCGCTTCTTCCGCGGCACCAGCGAGGACTTCTTCGTCGCCGCCCGCACGATCGGGCCCTTCATCCTCCTGGTTTCGCTCTTCGGGGCCAACATGACCGCGTTCGCCGTGCTGGGCTCCGCGGGCGAGTCCTATATGGAGGGGATCGGCGTCTTCTCGCTGATGGCCTCGTCGTCGGGCCTGGTCATCCCGGTGGTCTTCTTCTTCGTCGGCACCCGGATCTGGGCGCTCGGCAAGCGGCGCGGCTATCTCACCCCGGTGCAGTTCTTCCGGGAGAGGTGGGACTCGAACGGGCTCGGGCTGCTGATCTTCGTCGTGCAGGTCCTGCTGCTCATCCCCTACCTCCTGATCGGCGTGATGGGCGGCGGCTCGACCCTCACCCAGGTGACGGACGGGCAGGTGCCCGACTGGGTGGGTGGCCTGGTGATCTGCGCGGTGGTGCTCGCCTATGTGACCTATGGCGGCATGCGCGGTACGATCTGGGTCAACGTGTTCCAGACCATGGTTCTGCTGGCGCTCGGCTTCATCGCCTTCTGGGTGATCGTCGACAAGCTCGGCGGGCTCACGAACGCCATGACGCTGCTCGCCGAGAAGAATCCGGACATGCTGGTGCGTGGCGAGCACATCAAGCCGCTCAAGCTGCTCACCTACACCTGCATCCCGCTCTCGGTAGGCATGTTCCCCCACATGTTCATCCACTGGCTGACCGCGAAGAGCGCCTCCTCCTTCAAGCCGACGATCGCCTTTTACCCGGTCTGCATCGCGATCGTCTGGGTGCCGAGCGTGCTGCTCGGGGTGCTCGCCCACCTCGACTTCCCGAACCTCGGGCCCGGGGCCGCGAATTCGGTGCTGGTCAAGATGATCGATCAGCACGCGCCGGGCGTGCTGGCCGGCCTGCTAGCGGCCGGCGTCTTCGCCGCGATCATGAACTCGTTCGATTCGCAGGTACACTCTCTGGGTACCATGTTCACGCAGGACATCGTCCGCCACTACGGCTTCCACGACCGGATGAGCGAGAGCAAGCAGATCCTGGTGGGGCGGCTGTTCATGGTGGCCATCCTGGTCGCCACCTACCTGCTGTCGCGGGTGGTTGACCGGAGCATCTTCAAGCTCGGCGTCTGGTGCTTCACCGGCTTCGCCGCGCTCTTCCCCGTGGTGGTTGCGGCGGTCTCCTGGAAGCGCAGCACGAAGTGGGGGGCCTTCGCTTCCACGATCTCGGTGGTGGTACTCTGGCTGTACTTCGTCACCCTTGGCTGGAAGTCCGCGGACTACACGATCGCGGATTCGGGCGTGATGCCGGTAGCCCTGATGCTGCTGGTCTCCGCCGCGGCCATGATCGTCGGCTCTCTCCTGACCCGGCCGCCGGAGGAGGCGGCCCTGGAGAAGTTCTTCCCATGAGGATCGCATATATCGCGGCCGGCGCGGCCGACATGTACTGCGGGAGCTGCCTGCACGACAACACGCTGGCGGCGGCGCTTCAGAAGATGGGCCACGAGGTGGCCCTGGTCCCCACCTACACGCCGCTGCGCACCGACGTGCCGGGCGTGAGCCTCGACCGGGTCTTCTTCGGCGCGCTGAACGTCTACCTGCAACAGAAGGCCGCGGCCTTCCGGCACACGCCGGAGGCCCTGGACCGGCTGCTCGACCGGCCGGGGGTGATCCGCCGGGCGAGCCGGCTCGGTGCGTCGACCGACCCCACGGAGCTGGGGGATCTCACGCATTCGATCCTCCAGGGGGAGGAGGGGTTCCAGGCCAAGGAGCTGGCGAAGCTGGTGGACTGGCTGCGCGACGACTTCCGGCCGGACGTGGTCCATCTCACCAATTCCATGTTCGCCGGTTTCGCCCGGAGCCTGAAGCAGGAGCTGGGCGTGCCCGTGGTCTGCAGCCTGCAGGGCGAGGACCTGTTCATCAACCAGCTCCGCGAGCCGTGGAGGAGCCGGGTGCGGGAGCTGCTGAGCGAGCGCGCCCGGGACATCGACGCCTTCCAGGTCAACAGCGCCTGGTACGCGGGCTTCATGGCCGACTACCTGAAATGCGATCGGAACCGGATGTTCGTGATCCCGCTCGGGCTCACCCTTCAGGGTCACGACGGCGAGCCGCGCGAAGCCAGCGATCCCTTGACCGTCGGCTATCTCGCCCGCATCTGCCCTGAAAAAGGGCTCCACGTGCTGGTCGAGGCTTTCCGGCTTCTGGCTGGAAGAGTGCGTCTGCGGGTTGCGGGCTATCTCGGCGAGCGGGACCGGCCCTATCTGGAGGATCTGGAGGCGCGGATCGCCGGCTGGGGACTGTCGGGCTTCTACGAGCGCGTCGGAGAGGTGAGCCGTGAAGGGAAGATCCGTTTCCTCCAGTCCCTGGACGTCCTCTCGGTGCCGACCGTCTATCTGGAGCCCAAGGGGCTCTTCGTGCTGGAGGCGCTCGCCAACGGCGTGCCGGTCGTCCAGCCGCGCCACGGGTCCTTTCCCGAGATGATCGAAGCCACGGGCGGCGGCCTGCTCGTCGAGCCCGACTCGCCCGAGGAGCTGGCGCGCGGGATCGAGACCCTGATGCGCGATCCCGCGCTGCGGCGGGAGCTGGGACGGCGGGGCCGCGAAGCGGTCCATGCGCGCTTCCACGACCGCGCCGAGGCCGAGGAAACCCTGCGGGTCTACGAGCGGTTGCTCGCCGCGCCGGCCCGGAGGGCGACCGCGTAGTGCTGAGCGTCCGCGACATCTACAAGCGCTTCAGCACTGCGTCGGAGGCTTCGGAGCCGGTGGAGGTCCTGCGCGGGATCTCGTTCGAGATGGAGGAGGGGGAGGCGCTCGCGATCACCGGGCCGTCCGGATCGGGCAAGAGCACGCTGCTGCACCTGATCGGCTCGCTCGACCGCCCCTCGTCGGGCACGATCGAGATCGATGGCACCGATCCCTTCGCGCTGCCGGAGCCCAAGCTGGCCTGGTTCCGCAACCGCACGATCGGCTTCGTCTTCCAGGATTCCCATCTCCTGCCGCAGTACACGGTGCTCGAGAACGTGCTGGTGCCGTCCCTGGCCTTCAAGGGTCCGAGCATGGAAACCCGGGCCGCCGAGCTGCTGGAGAGGGTCGGCCTCGCCCATCGGATGACCCACCGGCCCGCCGAGCTGTCCGGCGGCGAGCGCCAGCGGGCGGCGGTGGCGAGAGCGCTCCTGAACCGTCCCCGCCTGCTGCTCTGCGACGAGCCCACGGGCAGCCTCGACCGAGCGGCCGCGACGGCCGTGGCCGATCTCCTCTTCGAGCTGCACCAGGCGGAGAAGACCGTCCTCATCGCCGTGACCCACAGCCTCGACCTCGCCGCGCGCTTCGCCCGCCGCTGCGAGTTGGTGGAGGGGCGATGCACCAAGCCCTCCGTAGCCTGACCCACTTCCGGAAGGCCAGCCTGGCGGTGGCACTGGGAGCGGCGGTGGCCTCCACCGTCCTCACCGGCGCGCTGCTGACCGGCGACTCCGTGCGCGGCAGCCTGCGCGATCTGACCCTTGAGCGCCTCGGCGGGATCGATCAAGCCCTGGTCGCCTCGCGCTTCTTCCGCGAGGAGCTGGCCGCGGACCTGAAGGCCGCCCCGCTGATCGTCCTCCAGGGGACCGCCGTCCATGGAGAAACCGGAGCGCGGGCCGCGGGCGTGGCGATCTACGGCATCGACGCCCGCTTCGCCGAGCTGCACGGGACCGCCATCCCCGAGCTGACCGCCGCCGGCGCCGGCATTTTCCCGCCGGTCGTCCTCAACGAGCCGCTCCGGCGCGAGCTGGGCGTGCGGCCCGGCGACGACGTCCTCCTCTCCTTCGAGCGCCCGGGGGAGATCCCCAGCGAGACTCTGCTCGGCGAGCGGGAGGCGGACGACGTGCTCGCCACCCGCCGCTTCACCGTCGCCCGGGTGCTGCCCGAACGCGGCCTCGGCAGCTTCGGCCTCGCCGCCCATCAATCCCAGCCGCGCACGGCCTTCGTACCGCTCAAGGACCTCCAGCTCGCGGCCGAGCAGGCGGGCGAGGTGAATGCGATGGTGACGAAGGAGGTGTCGGGGGTGAGGGCTCTTCTCCGGTTGGAAGACCTCGGCCTCCGCCTCGTCCGCGGCGAGCGCCACGTCGCCATCGAAAGCGAAGACTTCTACCTCGATCCGGCCGTTGCCCAAGCCATCGGGGACGCCTCTTCCACCCGGATCTTCACCCACCTCGCCACCGGGCTGCGGGTGGGAGAGCGGCTCCTCCCTTACTCCATGGTGTCCGGCATCTCCAGCCTGGACGTGGGCGATGGAGAGATCCTGCTGAACCGCTGGGCCGCCGACGACCTCCAGGCCCGGCCGGGTGATCCTGTCGAGATGAGCTACCTCGTCATGGCGCCCGGGGGCGGGCTGATGGAGCGGAAAACCACTCTGCGGCTCCGCGGCGTTCTGGAAATGTCGGGTCCGGGAGCGGACCGCTCGCTCACGCCGACCTTTCCGGGCATCGAGAACACGGAGGACATGTCCGACTGGGACCCGCCGTTCCCGGTCGACCTCGGCGTCATCCGTCCCAAGGACGAGGAGTACTGGGACACCTGGGGCGCCGCGCCCAAGGCATTCGTCTCCCTGGCGACCGCCCGGCGGCTCTGGAGCACGCGCTTCGGGGATCTGACTGCCATCCGCGTTCCGCTTCAGATGGAGGAGAGCCTCCGCCGCGAGCTGCCGCGAAAGGTGCCCCTGGAGCCGTTCGGGCTGGTGTTCCAGCCGGTGAAGCGGGAAGGGCTCGCCGCGGCGGAGGGATCGACGGACTTTGCCGGCCTGTTCCTGGCGTTCAGCTTCTTCCTGATCCTCTCCGCCGTGCTGCTCGTGGGTCTGCTCTTCAGCCTCTCGGTGGAGCGCCGCGCCGGGGAGCTGGGGCTGCTGCTGGCCGTGGGGTACCCGATCTCTAAGGTCCGCCGCCGGCTGCTGGCCGAGGGCGCCGTGCTCGCCGGCCTCGGATCGCTCCTGGGCCTCGCCGGCGCCGCGGGGTACGCCTGGCTCCTCATGGCAGGGCTGCGAAGCTGGTGGCTTCCGGCCGTGGGCACGGCCCACCTGTTCCTGCACGTCCACCCCGCGAGCCTCGCCATCGGCTGGGCGGCCTCGGTGGCGACGGTCCTGCTCGCCGTGGCCTGGACCGTGCGCCGGCTCTCGAAGCTGCCGGCGCCCGCTCTCCTGGCAGGCTCGACGGTCGCGTCCGCGTCCGGGTCCGGCCGCCTCGCGCGCCGTCTCGCGCCCGGGGCCGCTCTCGTGGCCGTGGTGCTCTTGGCGCTCTCCTGGAAGGAGTCGTCGCCGGTCCTCTGGATGGGCATCGGCTCTTCGCTGCTCGTCTGCGGTCTCGCCCTGGTCTCGCTCTGGCTCCGCCGGCCCCGGCCGGCGCGCCATCTGACCCTGACCGGCATGGCCGCGCGCAACGGCGCGGCGAGCCCGGGCCGCAGCTTGCTCTCCGTCGCGCTCGTCGCCTGCGCCTGCTTCGTGCTGGTGACGGTCGCCGCGAACCGCCGCGAGGTGGGGGAGGGGGAGGCCGAGTTCCCGCTGTACGCCGAGTCCGCCGTACCCGTGGTTCAGGATCCCGCCGAGGAGGCGGGGCTTGAGGGCGTGACGGTCCACTCCCTGTACACGGTGCCGGGGGACGACATCAGTTGCCTCAATCTCTTCCGTCCCACCCGGCCGCGGCTGTTGGGCGTCCCTGCCGCCTTCGCCGGCTTCGACGCTCTGAAGACGGACCTCGGACCGGACGTGATTCCGGCGGTCGCGGACGCCAACTCGGCCACCTGGATCCTCAAGCTCGGGATCGGCGACGAGCTCACTCTGGAGAGCGAGTCCGGCCGGCCGGTGCGCATCCGTCTGGTCGGATTGCTGGAGCGGAGCCTGTTCCAGAGCGAGGTGCTGATCTCCGAGGCGGCGATGCTGCGCCACTTCCCGGGCCTCGCGCGGAAATCCTTCTTCCTGATCGATGGTCCCCCGGAGACGGCGCAGGCCCTGGAAGAGTCGCTGAGCCGCTACGGCTTCGACGTCTCCACGACCGCGGAGCGGCTCGCCTCCTACCACGCGGTGGAGGACACCTACCTGTCGACCTTCCAGGCGCTGGGCGGCTTCGGACTGTTGTTAGGGACGCTCGGGCTCGGCGTGGCCCTGCTGCGCAGCCTGATCGAGAGGAGAGGGGAGCTCGCGACCCTGCGCGCCTTCGGCTTCCGCCGCAGCCGGATCGCCGGTATGGTCGTCGCCGAGAACGGCTTTCTCCTGCTGCTGGGCGTGGCCGTGGGGACGGTGTCGGGCCTCCTCGCCGTGGCGCCCCATCTGGGTGAAGGGATTGCCCGTCTACCCTGGGCCCCGCTTGTTGCTACGATCCTGGCCGTGCTGGCGGTGGGCTTGGTCTCCTGCGCCGCGGCGGTGCGGAGCGCGCTCAAGGCGCCGCTGCTGCCGGTGCTCAAAGAGGAACGATGAAAATGAACTGGCTCGTCTTCGCGTTGATGACCGTGGTCTCCTGGGGCCTCTACGGCGCCTTCCTCCACACCGGCCAGATGGGCATGGCCGATCCGGTGAACGGGCGCTACAAGGCCTTTCTCTTCGTGGGTCTGGCGTACTTCCTGACGGCGGTTCTCGCGCCGCTGCTCGTCTTGAAGCTCCAGGGGGCGACCTGGGCCTTCCCCATGAAGGGCGCGCTCTGGTCGCTCCTGGCCGGCACGGTGGGAGCCGTCGGAGCGTTCTGCGTGCTGCTGGCCTTCGGAGCGAAGGGGACGCCGCCGGTGGTGATGTCCATCGTCTTCGGCGGCGCGCCCGTGGTCAACGCCCTATACTCGCTTGCCCTTCACCCGCCGCAGGGGGGCTGGGGCTCGATCCGCTGGCCGTTCTACGTGGGCCTGCTGCTCGCCGCCCTGGGAGGATGCCTGGTGACGCTCTACAAACCGGGACCCGCAGGCGCCGTCACACCTCAGAGAGTATCCCAGCCCGAGAGGCCACGGACCGCACCCTGATCGCGCTCTTGGAGATGGAGGACCGACGCGGCGAGCGTCTGGTTGTCCGTCCCCGGGCCGCGAGAGCTAGCGCAACGATATAGGGGAGCGCGGAAGCCGGCGTCCGCCGGGCTGAGGCCGAACCGTCCCGGACGCCGAGCGGGCCTCTCGCACAAAGGAGCCATGGAGCGCGCCTGCGGCGCTATCTCGGCCGGATCGCGCTGGACCGGCGTACCGGGTGAAATGCTTTCCTATCTCTTGTCACAATAGAGCGAATGTGCGAATAAGGTGCTACCTGTACAGCCGTCACTACAAGGAGATCCTATGGTCCAACTCAGGAGGTTCGCGTTTGCGGTCCTGCTTGTAACGAGTGCCCTCGTCTCAGTTGTTCCAGTGGCAGCTCAGCAGAAGGATCTTACCTACAACGCCGTGACGCCCTGCTTCATCTTCAACACCTTGCTGGCGGGCGGCCAGTTCGCCGCCAACGAAACTCGTGTCTACAACGTGGTCGGAAGCGGCAGCCTTGCGGGACAGGGTGGCTCGGCGACCGGCTGCGGCATCCCCGGTTTCTCGAACGGTATCGCGCGGGTCCAGGCGGTGGCGCTCAATGTGGTGGTGGTGAATCCAACGGGAGCAGGGCACATTTGGGCTCTCGCGGCAGACGCAGCCATTATTCCCAGCAGCACTCCGTCCTTTCTAAACTTCCCCGGCGCCCCCCCCGGGTACATGCTGCATTAGCCTCGCCAACACCGGACCCGTGGCAGTGGCACAATCCTCAGGCATCGGCGACATCAAGATCAACGTCGCGGTGAGCGGCGCGCATGTGTACGCCTCTGTCGTTGGCTACTACACGCGCTTCGGCGAGACCATCGTGGTCGGCCCCGGAGCGACGCCGGCCGCAAGCGGCACGGCGTTACTCAATGCCGTCACCAGCATGGCCGACAACTCCGCCTCGAAGCCCTATTTAATCAAGCTGGAGCCAGGCGTTTACGACCTGGGCGACAATCGCCTGCAGATGAAGCCCTTTGTCGACATCGAGGGATCCGGTCGTGGTGTCACTATCGTGCAGGGGGCTGGCAACTTGGATGGCGTCGTAAACACCGGAGTAATCCGCGGTACAGACTTTGCCGAGTTGCGCAATCTGACACTCAAGGGCATCGGATCAGCATCGCGACCGTTCGTCATCCCGATGTCCATCGAAATAACGTCGCCATCCATTCGCGGCGTCGCGATCATCTCGAGTGGCGGCACGGTCCACTGGGGAATCCGGAACCAGGCCGCCAACCCGACGATCGAGGATGTCAGCATCACGGTAACCGCCACTGGAAGCAACATCGCCTACGGAATCTCCAACAATGGTCCCTCGAGTCCGAGAATCCGGCGTACCGAGATCAACGTGACGAACTCGGGCGGCCCGGCAACGGGCATCTTAAATGATGTAGTCCACTCAACAGTCGAGCTCCGCGAGGTGCGGGTTGACGTGTCGGGAACGAGCATCGCCCGTGGAGTGGAAGAGGCAGGGGCAGGCCCACACGTGCTCACGGTCGAGGATTCGACCATCACCGCTCGCACAGCCTCCTCTACCTATGGCATCCTGATGAACAACGGGAATCTGTTCGTATCCCAGAGCAAGATACGAGGTCTCGGGTCGGGGGGCCGCGGCATCTATACCACCAACTTCGCCACGGCGACGATCGATCACTCCGAGATCGCCGGCGACATCGCGACCGTGACAAACTTCATCGCGCAGATCGGAGCAACATTGCTCGACGGCGGTCCCGTACTTGCCACCGCGACTTGCGCCGGTGTCTATGACGAGAACTACACGTTCTACGCTTCCACCTGCCCCTGAGCGCTACCTCGGGCCGAGCTGCCCGGCCAGCCGCCGCGCTGAGCGCAGCAACCCCATGAGCGGCGGGCCCGCCCCCTCGGGCCCGCCGAACCCCATGAGTCCATCGGATGTCAAAGAACCCTCCAAACGCGAGGTTTGCCTCTCTCGCCTCCGAAGTGACGCTACTATATACATAGCGTTGTCGTTTCGTCAACTGATAGGCTTCATTCAGGGAATGACGGCTGCGTATCGGCATGAGAGCCTCGGGCATTGCGCGAGCGGCTCGGCCACGGAACGAGCGCCTCGCGCACAAGGTCGGGCGTCTCGCGCAATGCGCGAACGCCTCGCGCACGAGACGAGCGGCTCGTGCAATGCGCGAGCGCCTCGACCCTGAGCGCGAGCGGCACGCGCCAGGCCCGAGCGCCTCGTGCGCGAGAAAAACCGTTCGCGCTCAGCCCGAAGCCTTCGTGTCGGAGATGAGCCGCTCCCGTGGGACCCGAGCGTCTCGGCTGTGACTTCGGGCAAGAAACTGGAGCGGGAAGGGCAGGAGGGGGCAGCGGCAGTTCGAACACCTTCGCCCATCAGGGAGAGTGAACACTGGAAAGGAGGCTCGGATGAAAGCTGAACAGATATCCAGATG
>DASUNJ010000687.1:0-4747 GCA_036277235.1 Thermoanaerobaculia bacterium
TCCTCGTCGCCAACGACTTGCGGCCGCCGCGCTCGGACCAGTGGACCCTCGGCGTGCGGCAGCAGCTCGGCAACTGGCTGACCTCGCTCTCCTACGCCGGCGTGCGCGGTTACAACAACCTCATGTACTTCTTCGGCGACCTGCCGCCGGGCACCCAGTTCAACGACCGTTTCGGCAACAACGTGGGGGTGCCGGGCTACGCGCGCGTGTTCATCACCACGACGGCACGGCGCACCTGGTACGACGGCTTCTTCCTCAACCTCGACCGGCCGCTCACCGCCGACGGCAAATGGGGCTTCAACCTGGCCTACACGTACGCCGAGGCGGAGCAGACCGGCACCGACAACCCCGGCGAGGGCGTGGCATTCGGCGCCTTCGACTACCTGAACCCCGAGAGCCTCTACCGCTTCCCGGGGACCAACGACGAGCGCCACCGGCTGATCATGACCGGCACCGTGGCGCTGCCGGCCAACTTCCAGTTTTCTTCGTTCATCACGCTGGGCTCGGGCACGCCATTCACGGTCTTCGACGATTCGACCGCGCCGTTCACCGTGCGCTGGAACGAGGGCCGGCCGGAGAAGGAGGACTTCATCATCCCGGACGCGTGGTCGTACCGCAGCGTGGACGCGCGGCTGGAGTGGCAGGCGCCGCCGATCGCCAACACCGCCCGAGTCACCCTGATCGCCGAGGGGTTCAACGTCTTCAACTACGACAATGGAAGCTGCTTCGAGAGCTTCAAGCCGCGTCTCCCGAACGTCAACGCGCGCTTCGGAGATCCCAACTGCCAGCTCAGCACGCGCCGCTTCCAGGCCGGCCTGAGGGTGGGATTCTGATCCGATGACACGGGGCGGACGGATCGCGCTGAGTCTTCTCCTCCCAGCGCTCGTCTTCCTGGCGGCCGGGAGCTGCGCGCCGTCCGTTCGTCCCGTTTCTGCTCCACAACAGGCAGTCTCCACCGACCTCGTCGACGACATCCAGGAGCGGACGTTTCGCTGGTTCTGGGACCTGGCGCAGCCGGAGAACGGGCTGATCCCCGACCGCTGGCCTACGCCCTCGTTCTCCAGCGTCGCCGCGGTAGGCTTCGGCCTCACCGCCTATCCGATCGGCGTGGAGCGCGGCTGGGTGACGCGGGAAGAGGCCCGTCGCCGCGTGCTCACCACGCTGCGCTTTCTGGAATCGGCGCCCCAGGGTCCGGAGCCCAGGGGACGGACCGGACATAAAGGTTTCTTCTACCACTTCCTGGACATGAAGACGGGCACCCGCTTCGAGACGGTGGAGCTGTCCACCATCGACACGACGCTGCTCCTGGCGGGCGCCCTGTTCTGCCAGTCCTACTTCAACCAGGACTACCCCGAGGAGGAGGAGATACGGCAACTCGCCGAGACGCTCTACCGTCGGGCGGACTGGAACTGGGCGAGACCCGAGCCGCCGCGGGTATCCATGGGCTGGCATCCGGAGAAAGGGTTCATTCCACACGAGTGGATCGGCTTCAACGAGGCCATGATCCTCTACGTGCTCGCGCTCGGCTCGCCCACGCACCCGATCGATCCGGAAGACTGGAAGGCGTGGACCAGCACCTATCGCTGGGGAACGTTCTACGGCCACGAGCACGTCAACTTCGGCCCGCTCTTCGGCCATCAGTACTCGCACGTCTGGATCGATTTCCGCGGGATTCAGGACGCCTACATGCGCGGAAAAGGGATCGATTACTTCGAGAGCTCGCGCCGCGCCACGCTCTCCCAACGAGCCTATGCAATCGACAACCCCAACCGCTTCCGCGGCTACGGCGAGAACGTCTGGGGGCTGACCGCCTGCGACGGTCCGCTCGACGGCGACCTGAAGATCGACGGCCGCAACGTCCGCTTCATGACCTACGCAGCGCGCGGCGCGGCGCTCGGGGAGATCCGCGACGACGGCACGATCGCGCCCACGGCCGCCATCTCTTCGATCGCCTTCGCGCCGGAGGTGGCGATCCCCGCTATGGAAGAGATGCACCGCCGCTGGGGCGAGCACTTGGTTTCCAAGTACGGCTTCCTCGACTCGTTCAATCCCAGCCTGACCTTCGCGACCCGCACGCAGCACGGCAAGGTGGTGCCCGGGGTCGGATGGTTCGACGGCGACTATCTCGGAATCGATCAGGGGCCGATCGTGGCGATGATCGAAAATCACCGGAGCGGGCTGGTGTGGCGCGTGATGAGAAACAACCCGCACATCCGTCGCGGGCTGGAAAGGGCGGGGTTTACGGGAGGCTGGTTGGAGTGACCCTCACCCCCGACCCCTCTCCCATCCGCACTCCCGACCCCCGGGAGAGGGGCGCCACCACCCGCTTGCTTCCGGTTCCCCCCTCTCCCGGGCGGTGGGAGTGCGTGTGGGAGAGGGGGGTTAGGGGGGTGAGGGTTCTCCCGCTGCTTCTCCTCCTCACCGCCTGCAATCGGGGCTCCGCCGATCAGCGCACCACCGTGCGCTTCTGGGCCTTCGGCCGCGAGGGGGCGGTGGTGCGCGAGCTCGTGCCCGAGTTCGAACGGCGCCATCCGGAGATCCGGATGGAGGTCCAGCAGGTCCCCTGGACAGCCGCGCACGAGAAGCTCCTCACCGCGTTCGTGGGTGAGGCCACGCCCGACGCCGCGCAGCTCGGCAACACCTGGGTTCCCGAGTTCGTCTCCCTTGATGCCCTGGCTCCTCTTACCAAACGGATCACGCCGCCTCTCCGCGCCGATTCGTTCCCCGGCATCTGGGATACCAACGTGGTCGACGGCGATACCTGGGGGCTGCCCTGGTACGTGGACACGCGCCTGCTCTTCTACCGCACCGACCTGGTGGCGGAGGCGGGCGTCCCCTGGCCGCCGAAGAGCTGGGCCGAGTGGCGCACGGCCATGGAGGGGATCAAGCGGCGCACTGGACAATACGCGATCCTGCTGCCCATCGACGAGTGGCAGCAGCCGGTCATCTTCGGTCTCCAGAACCAGGCCCCGCTGCTCCGCGACGGCGGCCGGTACGGCGCGTTCCGCGATCCGCGATTCAAGGAGGCCATGACTTTCTATCTCGACCTCTACGGCTCGGGCCTCGCTCCGGGCCTCGACCGCCAGGGCGTCGCCAACATGTATCAGCAGCTCGCGGAGGGGTACTTCGCGATGACGATCACCGGCCCCTGGAACCTCGGCGAGTTCCGCAACCGGATTCCTCCCGAGATGCAGGACCGCTGGTCCACGGCGCCGCTGCCGCCTCCCGAAAAGGGCATGCCCTATCCGGGGCTCTCCGTGGCGGGGGGCTCCAGCCTCGTCATTTTCCGTCAGGCCCAACATCCGGAGGCGGCCTGGAAATGGCTGCAATACCTTTATGAGCCGGCCCAGCAGGCGCGCTTCTATGAGCTGTCCGGAGACCTCCCGGCAAGCCCCACGGCCTGGAAGCTCGCGGGGCTCGCCAACGACCCGAAGGCGACCGCCTTCCTGGCCCAGCTCGGGAGCGTCGCGGCCACGCCCAAGGTGCCGGAATGGGAGCAGATCGCCACGAGAGTCGCCGAGTGCGCCGAGCAGGTGATGCGCGGCGGCCGGGACCTGGACGAGGCGCTCGCCGCCCTGGATGCGGACGTGGACCGGATGCTGGAGAAGCGGCGCTGGCTGATGGATCGATCGCAGGATCGGCCCTCCACTGTCGAGACGCCCCGTGGGGCGTCTCTTTCGCTGCGACGTGTCGGAGGAGACGCCCCACGGGGCGTCTCTACAGTGGGGGAAGCAGGACAGTGAACGAGGAGCACCTGGAGCGGAGCGGCCGGCCCGCCGAGCGGCGGGCGGCCTGGATGCTGCTCTCTCCCGCGCTGGGGGCGATCGCGCTCTTTTTTGCCGTCCCGCTGATCGCGGCCTTGCTGCTGTCGCTCACCGACTTCGACATCTACGCCCTGGCCGAATGGCGCAACGCGCGCTTCGTCGGAGGCGGCAACTACCTGCGGCTGCTCCAGGACCCGCTGTTCTGGAAAGTGATGCGGAACACGCTGGTCTTCGTTCTGATCGGCGTGCCGCTGACGCTGGGAGCCGCGCTCGGAGGCGCTCTCCTGGTGCACTCGAAGCTGGCGCGGTTTCGCGGCCTGTTCCGCACCGTGTTCTTCGCGCCGGTGGTCACTACGCTGGTCGCGGTGGCGGTGGTCTGGCGCTACCTCTACCATCCGCGCTACGGCCTCATCAATCAGATGCTCGGCCTGATCGGCCTGCCGCCCATCGACTGGCTCGGCGATCCGGCGTGGGCCACGGTGGCGATCACGATACTCGCGGTCTGGCGCGGCTTCGGCTACGGCCTCGTGATCTATGTGGTCGGCCTCCAGAGCATCCCCGAGTCGCTCCACGAAGCCGCGCAGCTCGACGGCGCCGGCCCGTGGCGCAAGTTCAAGGACGTCACGATGCCCTTGCTCGCGCCCACCACCCGCTTCGTGGCGGTGCTCACGACCGTGAGCCTGTTCCAGATCTTCGCCGAGCCCTACGTGATGACGCGCGGCGGTCCGCTCTACGCGACCACCTCGATCACCCTGCTCATGTATCAGCAAGGTTTCCGCTGGTGGAACCTCGGCAACGCGGCCGCGGTCGCGTTCGTGCTCTTCGCAATGATCATCGCAGCCACCGCCTTGCAGGAGCTGTGGCGCCGGAGGCGAAGCGTATGAACCGTCGACTTGTGGCCATGTTGTTCGTCAACGGCGCGCTGGTGCTCATGGCGCTGCTCACCGCCCTGCCCCTGCTCTGGATGATCTCGGCGTCGCTGA
>DASUNJ010000688.1:0-4595 GCA_036277235.1 Thermoanaerobaculia bacterium
GGCCCGGACGGGGGACCTCGCTGCCGCCGAAGAGGCCGCCGCGGCCCTTCGCACCCTGAACGAAGGAAAGGCGGAGAACTATCGCTCCGCGCCGGGCCGGATCATGGAGAAGGAGGTCTCGGCCCTGGCCCTCCTCGCCAAGGGGAAACAGGACGAGGCGCTCGCCCTGCTCCAGGAAGCCGCGGAGCTGGAGGCGCGCATGCCGCCCCCCTCGGGTCCGCCGGACCCCATGAAGCCGGCGCCCGAGCTCTACGGCGAGATCCTCCTGGAGCTGGGGAAGGCGGCGGAGGCCGCGCAGCAGTTCCAGGCGTCGCTGCTGCGCATGCCGAACCGCGCGGCCTCGCTGCTCGGCGCCGCCCGCGCCGCGGCGAAGATGGGAGACCGGGAGGCCGGGCGTCGGCATTACGCCGCGCTCGCCGAGGTCTGGAAGGATGCGGACCCGAGCCTCCCCGATCTGGCCGAGGTCCGGACCTACCTGTCGGGAGTCCCCGCGCGCTGATCCCGCTGTTGATCCCGTTTTGCGTGGCGGACGGTCGCGACCACCCAGAGCGCGAGAAGCTGCACGGGCGGGATGACGGCGAAGTGGACCAGCGTCTCCGCCTCAGGCTTGAGGCTTCCCCCGGAGGCCTGGCGTGCGACCGCCCAGCCCGCCACGTGGGCGCCGGTCAGGAGCAGCCAGAGGGCGATCCATCTCACGGAGAGAGCATAGAGGAGGTCAGCGCATGAGCGAGCAGGAGGACAGCACCTGGGAGCTGCTCGGGCTCCTGTTCAAGCCTCACCCCTGGCACGGGGTCGCCATCGGGGCCGAGGCGCCGGAGGTGGTGACCGTATTCGTCGAAATCGTCCCCACCGACACGGTCAAGTACGAGATCGACAAGCCGAGCGGCCATCTCAAGGTCGACCGCCCGCAGAAGTACTCCAATGTCTGCCCCACCCTCTACGGCTTCATCCCCCAGACCTTCTGCGGCGAGCGGGTGGCCGCGCTCTCCCAGGAGCGCACCGGCCGCCCCACGGTCGAAGGGGACGGCGATCCGCTGGACATCTGCGTTCTGAGCGAGAAGACCTTCTCCCATGGCGACTTCCTGCTCCAGGCCGTGCCGATCGGCGGGCTGCGCCTGATCGACCGCAACCAGGCGGACGACAAGATCGTCGCCGTGCTCAAGGGAGATGTGGCCTTCGGTCACTTCCGGGACGTCTCCGAGCTGCCCGACGCCCAGATCGAGAGACTGAAGCACTACTTCCTGACCTACAAGAGAGCGCCGGGCGAGGTCGATGAAGGGGTGATCGCCATCACCCACGTCTACGACCGCCGCGAGGCCCTGGAGGTCGTCGAGCGCAGCCGCGAGGACTACCAGGGCCTCTACCCTGACCTGCGGCAACGGCTGCTCTCCCAGCTCATCCGGTAAAAAACAAAGAGCCCGGGTCGGACCCGGGCTCGTTCAGACTCCAGTGAATGGCAAAAAATACGTGGTGATCGCGTTTGAAACTCCCTCCGGTGCTGCAAACTTCAAAAGATCAGAAAAGATGGGCAGACCTGGCTGCCTTGACCCTGAGATTAGACGACCGGACCTCAAGAGTCCTCAGAAGGCCACTAAAACTTCCTCAAAAAATCTCAAAATGGGCGTAGAATCCGGCCTCTGAGATCCTCGTAGCAGTGGAGAGGGATGCTGCGGAGCCCCTGTGAGGGCCCGCAAGACCAGCCGTGTCCAGAACAGAGCTTGTTTCAGCGATGACTGTAGCCCTATCGCCTCAGGCCGAGAAGCGCCATTACCGGTTCGACGGTTTCGTCGTCGATCCGGTCCGCCGGCGGCTCGTGCGGGCCGGCGAGGCGGTGGCGATCACGCCCAAGGCCTTCTCGATTCTCGTGATCCTGCTGGAGAAGCACGGCCAGGTGGTGGACAAGGAGGAGCTGATCCGCCAGGTCTGGCCGGACACCCTCGTCACCGAGGCCAACCTGACCCAGAACGTCTGCTCGCTGCGCAAGGCGCTGGGGGAGAGAGCGAACGAGTACCGCTATGTAATTACCGTGTCCGGCCGCGGCTACTCCTTCGCCGCGGAGGTGGAGGAGGTGGCGGCCGCTTTCTCCTCAGGGGTGGACATCCCCATCCCGGTCCTCCCCCCCTCGCCCGTCCTGCCTGCCGTGATCCTCAGCGGCACCCGCGGCCGGGCCTGGCGTGCGGCCGTCGTCCTGATCCTGCTGCTCGCTGTCGGGGCCGCGGCTTTTCTCCTCGCACGCCAACCGTCCGCGCCTCCTGAGGGGGGCGAAGAGGGGCCGTCGCTCGCCGTCCTGGGTTTCAGGAACCTGTCGGGAGCGCCCGCGTCCGATTGGCTCGGCCCGGCCCTGGCCGAGATGCTGAGCACCGAGCTGGCGGCCGGGGGCCGGGTGCGGGTCGCCTCGGGGGAAAACGTGGCTCGCGCCCGGAAATCCCGGGAGAGCCTCGACCCGGATTCGCTGCGGCGCCTGCACCGACTCCTGGATTGCGAGCTCCTGGTGGTGGGCTCCTATCTCCCTCTGGAGAATGCGGAGGGCGCGCGTATCCGCCTCGACCTGCGGGTGCTCCGGCTTCCCGGCGGCGACACCGTCGCCTCGCTGGCCGAGGTGGGCACGGAGGCGGACCTGTTCGAGCTGGTCTCCCGCGCCGGCAGGGAGCTGCAGCAGGCGCTCGGCCCGGCCGAGCTCGCTTCGAGACCCGATTCGAGTCCATGAGCGCGACGGCAGTGCAGGTGGAGAAGCGCGTCTACCGCTTCGATGAGCTCACCGCCGACCCGGTGAGGCGCGTCCTGCTGCGCGACGGCAAGGCCGTCCAGGTTACGCCCAAGGCGTTCACCATCCTCCTCGTCCTGCTCGAACGCCACGGCCAGGTGGTGGGCAAGGACGAGCTGATCCGGCAGGTCTGGGCCGGCTCCCACGTTTCGGAGGCCAACCTTACCCAGAACGTCTCCTCGCTGCGCAAGGCGCTGGGGGAGCGGGCCGGCGACGGCCGGTACGTGGTCACCGTTCCCGGCCAGGGCTACTGCTTCGCGGCCCCGGTCGAGCTGGTGGAAGAGGAGCCGTTCCCGTCCGCCGCCCGTCCGGAGGTGATACCTCAGCCGCTCCCCCCATCCGCCGGGATCGAGCCTGCCGTAGCGGCCTCCGCGGCCTCCGCGGCAATACCCGGCCTGCGCATCGGGATGGGGCTGCTCGTCCTGGCCCTGGTGCTGGCCCTGTCCTGGTCGCTTCCCTGGCTGACCCGGGACCCGCTCGCGCCTTCCAGAAACCTGGAGCGCGTCGCACCGCCCCGGCGCCCCTCGGTCGCGGTGCTGGGCTTCCGGGACCTCTCGCGCGGCGCCGACACGCGCTGGATCGGCACCGCGCTGGCTGAAATGCTGACCACCGAGCTCGACGCCGGCGACGACGTGCGGATGATCTCGCGGAAGGAAATCGATCGCGCGCGCCAGTTCGTGGACATCGAGGAGTCGGGCGGCCTCGCCGGCGACTCGCTGTCGCGCATCCGCTCCATCGTCGGCGCGGACCGGGTCGTCGTCGGCACCTATCTTTCCCTGCCGGGAGAGAACGGCCGCCGCATCCGCGTCGACCTGCGGGTGCTCCGGGCGAGCGACGGCGACGTCGTGGCCTCCCTGGCCGAGACCGGCGCCGAGTCCGAGCTGTTCGACCTCGTCACCCGCGCCGGCGCGCGGCTGCGCCAGACCCTGGGCTACGACGCGCCCACGCCCGAACGGACGCGCTCGGCCCGCGCGCTGCAGCCGGCCGACCCCGAGGCCCTGCGGCTCTACTCTCTGGGCCTCGACCGTCTGCGCTCGTACGACGGGCCGCGCGCGCTCGACGTCCTCCAGCAGGCCGCGCAGGCCGATCCGCGCTCGCCCGTGATCCGCTCCGCGCTCTCCAGGGCCCTGGAGATGCTCGGCCAGGACGTCCGGGCGCGTGAGGAGGCGCAGAAGGCGGTCGAGCTGGCATCCGGAGCGCCCCGGGAGGAGCGGCTCGGGATGGAGGCCCGCCTTCAGGCTCTGAACCAGCAGTGGGTCCGCGCCAGCGAGATCTACCGCTCCCTCTGGACCTTCTACCCGGACGACCTCGAGTACGGGCTGCAGCTCGCCACCGCCCTGGTGCGGGCCGGCCGCGGCAGCGAGGCCATGGAGACGGTCGTGGCCCTGCACGGCCTGCCCGAGCCCGTCCGGGAGGACCCACGGATCGATCTCCTGGAGGCCGAGATCGCCGGACGCCTCGCCGACCGGGCCACGGAGATGCGGGCTGCCACGGTGGCAGTGGCCAAGGGCCAGCGGTCCGGGGAGCATCTGCTCGTGGCGAGGGCGCTCCTGTCCCAGGGCAACAGTCTGCGCGCCAGGGGCGAGATCGAGCCGGCCATCGCCGCGTTCCGCGAAGCCCTGCGGCTGGCCGAGGCGGACGGGCACCCCTTCGTCCTCGGCATGACCCTGGCCAATCTCGGCGCCGCTCTCCAGGCGCGGGGCGATCTCGCCGAGGCGGAGAAGGCCCATCGCGACGCGCTCGCCATCGCCGAGCGGCTGGGCTCGTCCGTGGGCATGGCCGCGCAGCTCCAATTGCTCGGCCGGCTGCACCTGCAAAGGGGGGAGCTGAC
>DASUNJ010000689.1:0-5062 GCA_036277235.1 Thermoanaerobaculia bacterium
CTCCTGCTACCAGGAGGAGATCCTGGAGGCGATGTTCTCCTGCACCTGCGGCCTCGCCTACCCGGTGATCGACGGTATCCCGCGGCTGATCCGCAACGCCAAGGAGGAGTACGCCGAGTTCTTCGCCCGCCACGGCCTCACGGAAGGCGCGAAGCCCCTCCCTACAGCTCAACCGGCCGCCGACCGCCGCAGCTACAAGAGCTTCAGCCGCCAGTGGCAGATCTACCGCGAGGGGGACGCCACTTGGTTCAAGGACGACCAGGGGTTGCGCAAGCGCGAGTTCCTCTACAACCTGCAGACCACGCCCGAAGAGCTGTCCGGCTCGACCGTCCTCGACGGCGGCTGCGGCAACGGCGAGCTCACCCGCTCCTTCGCGGAGTACGGTCCCGAGGTGGTGGCCATGGACTTCAGCCGCAGCGTGGAAGGGGCGAGGCGGCGGCTGTTCGAAAAGGGATTCGACGTCTCCCATCGGGTTCACCATCTGCAAGGCAACGTCCTGGAGCTGCCCCTCCTGGCGCGCAGCTTCGACATGGTCCACTCCTCCGGAGTGCTGCACCACACGCCGAGCACCTACCGCGCCTTCCGCTCGATCAGCAAGGCGGTCAAGCCGGGAGGCAAGCTCTACATCCAGCTCTACCGCCGCCGTCCGGCCTGGATCCACGCGGTCAACGTCACGCTGCGAGCGGTGACGACCCGGATGCCGATGGGCCTGCTCTACGGCCTCTGCTACGTGGCGACCCCCCTGCACTCGGGGCTCTCGCGGCTGGTGCACCGCCTGCGCGGAGAGTCCGCGCCGCCGCAGGCCACCGCCCGCGAGCGCGCCGTGCAGATGTTCGACAACTACAGCCCCAAGTACCAGTACCGGCACACCGTCCCCGAGATCATGGACCTCTTCCGCAGCGAAGCGTTCGAGGACCTGAAGGACGTGACCCTCGACAACGAGGCGAGGCACATGCTGGCGGTGTTGGGGAAAAAGGCGCTGGCTCCGGCAGCCGAGACGGCCCCGCAGGTGGCACGGACGACTTTGACGCAGCAGCCGGCGTGAACAGGACAAAGGACCTAAAGGACGAAAAGGACCTAAAGGACCGCCAGAAGGCCTTTCCGTCCGTCCTTTGTGTCCTTTAAGTCCCTTTCGTCCTTTGCGTCCTTTCAATCCATGAACTTCCGGTGCCACTCCTCCAAAACCAGCAACTGCCACAGCACGCGGTGGTGGTCCTGCTTCCCCTCCATGTGCTCGGACACCATTCCCCGCACGACCTCGGGCCGGAAGTAGCCGCGGCCGAGGTGGCGGTCGCTCCCCAGGACCTCCGCCACGTAGGGGCGCATCTCCCCCTGGAACATGCGGGCCAGCGGCGTGGGGAACCCCATCTTGCCGCGGTGCAGGATCTCGTGCGGCAGGTGCTTCTCCATCGCCTTCTTGAGGATGTACTTCGTGGTCCAGCCCTTGATCCGGTAGCGCGGCGGGATGCGTCCGCCAAGCTCCACCACGCGGTGGTCCAGGAACGGCACGCGCAGCTCCACTCCACTCGCCATGGTCATCTTGTCGGCCTTGACCAGCAGGTCGTCCGGCAGCCAGCTCTTCACGTCCAGGTACATCATCTGGAGCAGCGGATCGAGCCCCTTGGCCTTGTCATAGTAAGGCTGCACCAGGCCGGGCATGCCGTGGCCGTTGAAAAGGTTTCGGATCTCCGGCCGGTAGAGCGCCTCTTTGACAGGAGTCTCGTAAAAAGAGACGCCGAGATACCGCTCCCGCAACGGCCGGTCGGACAGCGTGGTGTACTTGTTCCACTTGCCGCCGAGCAGGTTCAACGCGGGATTGATCAAATTCTGACGGAGCGCCGCCGGCAGCCTCCGGTAGCGCTCCAGGGTCTGCATGTACTTGTAGATCGGATAGCCGCCGAACACCTCGTCCGAGCCCTCGCCGGAGAGGACGACGGTGACGTCCTCGCGCGCCAGCTTCGCCACGTAATAGAGCGAGATCGCGGCCGACTCGGTGACCGGCTCGTCCATGTGCCAGACGAGCGACGGGATGAACTCCTGGAACTCCTTGGGCGTGACGAAGATCTCGCGGTGCCGGGTCTGGAACTTCTCCGCGATCATCCGGGCGTACCGGGTCTCATCGTAGGCCGGCCCGAAGTCGTAGGCCACCGTGAACGTGCGGATGTCGCGGATGCCCATCTCGTGCATCAGGGCCACGACCGCGCTCGAATCGATGCCGCCGGAGAGGAACACGCCCAGGGGAACGTCGCTGCGGAGCTGGATCCTGACCGAATCGCGCAGCAGCTCGAGCGCCTGCGCCGCGCACTCCTCCTCGGAGAGGTGCTCGGGCTCGGGCTTCAAATCCCAGTACTGGCGCAGGCGCAATCCCTCGGAGTCGATCGTCATGCACCATCCGGGCTGAAGCTTCTCGATCCCCTGGAAGAGCGTCTGCTCGGTGGGCACGTAGCCGACGCTCATGTAGGCGTCGAGCATGTCGAGGTTGACGCCGGGCCTGCGGTCCGAGGTGGCGAGCAGCGCCTTGACCTCGGAGGCGAAGCGGATGCCGTCCGCGTCCAGGGTGTAGTAGAGCGGCTTGATGCCCAGCCGGTCGCGGGCGATGAACAGCGTCTGCCGGCGGCGGTCCCAGATGGCGAAGGCGAACATGCCGTTCAGCCGTTCCAGGCAGGCCTCGCCGAGCACGTTCCAGAGGCGGAGGATGACTTCCGTATCCGTGGTGGTGCGGAACCGGTGGCCCTGGGCTTCCAGCTCGGCGCGGAGCTCGACGAAGTTGTAGACCTCGCCGTTGAAGACGATGCAGGACTGGCCGTCCTCGCTCCACAGGGGATTCCGCCCTCGGGACGACGTATCCAGGATGGTCAGCCGCTTGTGAGCGAGCCCCAGGGGGCCTTCGTTGAAATAGCCCTCGTCATCCGGCCCCCGATGGGCGAGGCAGGCGCCCATGGTCCGAACCTCCCCCGGCTCCACCGGCCGCTCCGACCGGAAGCGGTAGATCCCCGCGATGCCACACATGCAGTCGTCCCTAGCAAGAATGACGCCCGGAAAAGGGCTCCGGGTCGCCAAAAACTTTTTGGGCGGCATAGAAACTTTTTGGGCGACACAGAAACTCGATGGGCGGCACAGAGAGTTTTCGGGCGACACAAAACCTTTATGGGCGACGCAGAAGTTTTTTGGGCTGCACAGAAAATTTCTACGCCGCCCATAATTTATTTGGGCGACACAAAGAAGCTCTCTGTCGTCCATTAACTTTTTGGGCGACACAGAAAATTTCTGCGTCGCCTACAAGGATTTATGGGCGGCGCAGAATCTTTTTGTGTCGCCCATAGAGCTTCCACGTCGCCCAAAAGGCTAGCCGCTCTTCCCCAGTTCGTTCCAGAGCGCCGCCGCCGTCCGCATCCCCTTCTCGAAGTTCTCGACGCTCAGCCATTCGTCGGGCGCGTGGGCGTTCTCTCCCGGCAGGCCGAAGCCCAGCAGGAGCACCGGGGCCTTCAGGATGCGCTCGAAATCGCCGACGATACCCTTCGCCACGTTGACACGAACTTCGTGGTCCACTACTCTCGCGTCCATGAGAAATGTCACGATTACCTTGGACGAAGAGGTCGCCCGATGGGTCCGTGTCGAGGCAGCCAAACAGGAGACGAGCGTGTCGCGGCTCGTCGGAGAGATGCTGCGAGAGCACATGCGCTCTCAGGACTCGTATGAAGTGGCACGGCGGCAATTCTTCACGGTCCAGCCGAGACTGCTCCGCGGAGATGACAGCCCCCTCCCATCCCGCGAGGAGCTCCATGACCGCACGGGTCTTCGTTGACACCAACGTCCTCGTCTATCAGCTCGACAGCCGGGAGGCCGGCAAGCAAGCGCGGGCTCAGGCATGGCTGGAGCACCTGTGGGCGACCCGCGACGGTCGAATCAGCTTCCAGGTGCTCACGGAGCTATACGTAACGCTCACCCGGAAGCTCACGCCTGGCCTGGAGCCGGAGACGGCCCGGAAAGTCGTACGGACGCTGTGGGCTTGGCAACCGCTGCCGGTGGACGAGAGGACCTTCGCGGGCGCATGGGCCATCCAGGACAGGTTCGGGCTTTCCTGGTGGGACGGCTTGATCGTCGCCGCAGCCCGGCTGGCGGACTGCTCCTACCTGCTGACAGAGGATCTCCAGCATGGTCAGGACCTGGACGGTCTGAGAGTGATCGATCCCTTTCAGGCCTCGCCCGGGGATTTGCTCTAGCCCCTCCCCAACTCCTCCCAGAGCACCGCCACGGTCCGCATCCCGGTTTCGAAGTTCTCCACGCTGAGCCACTCGTCGGGCGCGTGGGCGTTTTCTCCGGGCAGGCCGAAGCCCAGCAGAAGCACCGGGGCTTTCAGGATGCGCTCGAAGTCACCGACGATCGGGAGCGAGCCTCCGTCTCCGGCGATCACCGCCGTGCGACCGAAGGTCGCGGCGAGCGCCCGGTTGGCGGCGTCGAAGAGAGGGTCTTCGAGGCTCGCCCGCCAGGCGGGGGAACCGTGGAGGAGAGACACCTTCGCCGTCACTCCCGGCGGGGCCACACTCTCCACATGGGACCGGAACAGCCGCTCGATCTCGGCGGGGTCCTGATCGGGGACGAGGCGGCAGCTCACCTTCGCCATGGCGGTGGCGGGGATCACGGTCTTCGTCCCCTCGCCCGTGTAGCCGCTCAGAAGACCGTTCACCTCGCAGGTCGGCCGGGCCCAGAGCCGCTCAAGCGTCGAGTATCCCGCCTCCCCGTCCAGGGCCGGCACGCGCGCTTCTTCCCGGAAGGCCGCATCGTCGAAGGGCGCTTCCACCTTCCACTCGCGCACCCGGTCGTAGAAGCCGGGGACGGCGACATGCCCCTTGTCGTCGTGAAGGGTGGCCAGGATGCGGGCGAGCGCCGTCGCCGGATTGACCACGGCGCCGCCATAGGTGCCGGAGTGCAGATCCCCCTCCGGCCCCTGCACGTCGATCTGGAAGTAGGCCATGCCGCGCAACGAGCAGCAAAAGGCGGGTATCCCGGGCGCGAGCATCGTGCCGTCGGAGATCACCACCGCATCGCAGCGCAGCCGGTC
>DASUNJ010000690.1:0-31944 GCA_036277235.1 Thermoanaerobaculia bacterium
TCTCCTCCTCGCAGCCCTGATCGCGGGATGCGCTTCGACGGCGCCTTCCCAAAACGTGATCAAACGGCTGGACGGCTCGAAGATCGAGGCGCAGGAGTTGACCTCCCGCATCGAAGAGCTCACGAAGAAGGCCAACGTACACGGCTTGGCGATTGCGATCTTCAACGACCGCGAGATCGTCTACAGCCGGGCTTTCGGGGTCAAGAACACCGACACCGGAGAGCCGCTACGGATGGATACCGTGTTCTACGGCGCGTCGCTCAGCAAGGCCGTATCCGCAGTTCTGTTCATGAAGCTTGTGGAGGATGGCATTCTCGATCTCGATGCTCCGCTGGTGAGCTACCTGGAGCAGCCCGTCTCCACATTTACGACCAGTCGAGAAAAAGCCTGGCACGAGGATCTCACGGAACTCAAGGACGACCTCCTCCACAAGAAGATCACCGCTCGCATGAGCCTCAGCCATACCACGGGATTCGCCAACTGGCGCTGGGTCGAGCCGGATCAGAAGCTGCGTGTGAACTTCGAGCCGGGGTCCCGATACAGCTACTCGGGAGAGGGCTTCACGTTCCTCCAGGTAGTCCTTGAGAAGCTCACGAGGAGGCCGCTCGAAGAATGGGTAAAGGAAAAGATCTTCGAGCCGTACGGCATGACCACCTCCAGCTACACCTGGCAGCCCCGATTCGAAGCGAACTACTGCCACGGACACGACGAAAAGGGCGAGGTCCTCGAGAAGGACAAGGACAACGCGGCACGGGCGCCGAGCACGCTTGAAACCACGCCTGACGACTACGCGCGCTTCCTCCATGCCGTCCTGAACCGCAAGGGCTTGAAGGAGTCCTCCTGGAACGAGATGTTCTCGCCCCAGATCCGGCTCCGGTCGAAATTGCAGTTCGGTCCGCAGTCGGACACCACGACCGACAACGACGACATCGAGCTGAGCTACGGTCTCGGCTGGGGTCTCCTGAAGACCCCCTATGGACGGGGCGCCTTCAAGGAAGGGCACGGCGACGGGTTCGAGCACTACACCATCGTCTTCCCGGACACCGGCATGGGCGTGATGCTCCTGAGCAACAGCGCCAACGGCGAGAGCGCCTTCAAGGAGCTTTTGGAGATCTCGATCGCAGATGTCTACACGCCCTGGGAGTGGCAGAACTACGTGCCCTACGATCACCCCCAATGATCCTGTTCCTCAAGAACCTGCTGTTCACGGTCCTCATCCCCGGAACGGTCGGCGTGTATCTCCCGCTTTGGCTGGCCGGACGAAGGCCTCCAGACGCGCCCGCATGGGCATGGCTGCTCTCCGCGCCCCTGTTCCTGGTGGGCGCCTTCGTCTATTTCTGGTGCCTGTGGAACTTCGCGGTCACGGGCAGGGGCACTCCCGCGCCCATCGATCCGCCGAAGAAGTTGATCATCCGCGGGCCGCACAAGTACTCGCGCAATCCGATGTACCTGGGAGTATTGAGCGTCGTGTCCAGTTGGGCCGTGCTCTTCCGCTCACCGGAGATCCTCCGTTACGGAGTCGTGGTCGCGCTCATGTTCCACCTCGTCGTCCTCGTCATCGAGGAGCCTTCGCTGAGGCGGTTGTTCGGCGCCGAGTACGAACAGTACTGTCAGTCGGTGCGCAGGTGGATTCCGACCCTGCCGATCCGCGGTCGCCTCTACACCCAGGGCAAGCCCTGAAGCTCACGCGAAGTTGGCATACAGACCGGCCCTGGCGTTCCCCAGGTCAACTATTTTCGTGATCCATGCCATGGATAGAGCCTGGGAAGCGGAAGTAGCTGGATAGGTGTCTTCGTAAATAAGCTCGAAGTCCACGCTGGGACACAGCTTGAAGAGGCAATGGAACTTCGGCCCACACCCCTGGGGCCACAGCATTGTCTTCGACGCGTCATCCGGTCTTGGGCCGATCCAGCTTGGAGAGGCCTCGCCGCAGGGTATCTTTGAGATGTAGATCTCGATAAGAAATGGTTGGCCATATTCAGTGAACAGGCGGGGCAGCGAGCGAATGAACATCTCTTCCGCATGCCCGCCCCCTTGGCCGGGAGTGGGCGTGTAGATAAAAACGTCGGAGTCTTCCGTCATCAAAGCTCTCTTCTTGCCTCTGTCATCAACGAGGGTTGCGCCGCGCAACGCCCTTTGCAGGGCCGTCGGCGCAACGAGTGTCACCGGAAGCAAGTTAGGGGCGGGATGCGGAGAGTAGGCTGTTGAATAGAAGATCTCGATGGTCGCATCGTTCCTATCGAAGCGAGAGATGACAAAAACGTCGTTCGCCGAGTTGACATGCAACCGGCCCAGACGACGCCAGAGTTTGAAGTCCTCACTGTGCGGGAGCGTCGGCATAGTGTCCTTTCCGAAAATCTGGCCCTCAAGCGCTATCAAGAGAGTGGGGAAACGGGCGAGGGAATTGCACCGGAGATGGCACCTCTGGCGGGAAGAGGCTTGCCCCACGAGGCGAGGGGCTTGCCACACAGGGCGAGAGGCGTGCCCCACGGGATGAATGACTATCCCCATGGGGCGAACGACCATCCCTGCGGGGCAAGCGACAATCCCCATGGGGCAAGCGACAATCCCCATGGGGCAAGCGACTATCCCCATGGGGCAAGCGGCAATCCCCGCGGGGCGAGTGGCAATCCCCGCGGGGCAAGTGACAATCCCCACGGGGCGAGCGACTATCCCCACGGGGCAAGCGACCATCCCCCATAGGGGGAGCGACTCCGATTCCGGGGGAAACGGCCCCGCCCCTCCCCCCTGGCACAGCCCGTGCTATCTTTCCCCCGGGCGGGGGGAAAGATGCTGCGACGCATCCTTAATAGGAACCAGGACGAGCTGCTGGCGGAGAACCGCCGGCTCATCGGCGAGCTCCAGACGGCGCTCGCCATCTTCGACGCGTCCGAGGAGGACCAGGGCACCCTCCAGCGCTCTGCCCGGCAGCTCGACGAGCTGTTCCTGCTGGTGGTCGCGGGCGAGTTCAACGCCGGCAAGAGCGCCTTCATCAATGCCCTCCTCGGCGACAAGGTCCTGGAGGAGGGGGTCACCCCCACCACCACCCGCGTCCACCTGATCCAGCACGGTCCCCAGGTCACCCGCGAGACCCTGGAGTCCGCCCTCGACCGCATCACCGCCCCGGTCGAAATCCTCAAGGACATCAACATCGTCGACACCCCGGGGACGAACGCGATCCACCGGGAGCATGAGGCCATCACCCGCGAGTTCGTGCCGCGGTCGGACATGGTGCTCTTCGTCACTTCGGCCGACCGGCCGTTCACCGAGAGCGAGCGCGCCTTTCTCCAGGGAATCCGCGAGTGGGGGAAGAAGGTGGTCGTCGTTCTCAACAAGATCGACATCCTGGATAAGCCCGAGGACGTCCAGCACATCCTCGCCTTCATCGCGGAGAACGCCCGCTCGCTCCTCGGCTTCACGCCCGACATCTTCCCGGTCGCGGCCAAGCCCGCCTTTCGCGGGAAAACCACCGGCGACCGCGAGCTGCTCGCCAGCAGCCGGTTCGAGGCGCTCGAGAGCTACATCGTGGACACACTCGACGAAAAGGAGCGCATCCGCCTCAAGCTCATGAACCCGCTGGGCGTGGCCTCCCATCTCGCGGGCAAGTACCTGCAGGTGACCGACGGCCGGCTGGAGCTGCTCAAGGACGACTTCGCGACCATGGAGGACATCGAGCGCCAGCTCGGCCTCTACAAGGAGGACATGCGGCGGGAGTTCCGCTTCCGGCTGTCCGACGTGGACAACATCCTCCACGAGTTCGAGAAGCGCGGCGTGGCCTTCTTCGACGAGACCATGCGCCTCGCCCGCTTCATGGACCTGATCAACAAGTCCAAGATGAAGGCCGACTTCGAGCGCCTGGTGGTGGGCGAGACGCCGCAGCTGATCGAGCGCAAGGTCAACGAGGTGATCGACTGGCTGGTCTCCTCGGACCTGCGCCAGTGGCAGGCGATCATGGAGCACATCTCCCGGCGCCGGCACGAGCACGCCGACCGCATCGTCGGCCGGGTCGGAGGCAGCTTCGACTTCGACCGCGTGCGGCTGCTCGACAGCGTCGGCCGGACGGCGCAGCGCTCGATGCAGAGCTACGACAAGGAGGCCGAGGCCACGCGCATGGCCGAGTCGGTGCAGGTGGCGGTGGCGGGCACGGCGCTCGTCGAGATCGGAGCGCTCGGGCTCGGAGCCGTCCTGACGCACATCGCGGTCACGGCCGCGGCGGACTTCACCGGCATCATTGCCGCGGGCTCGATCGCGGTGCTCGGCTTTTTCATCATCCCCAACCGGCGCCACGACGCCAAGAAGGAGCTGCGCCAGAGGATCGAGGAGCTGCGCACGCAGCTCATGGACGGCCTCACCGGCCAGTTCGACCGCGAGATCGACGAAAGCACGCGCCGCATCGAGGAGGCGATCGGCCCCTACACCCGCTTCGTGCGCGCCGAGCGCGACAAGCTGACCACGGTCCGCGGCGACCTCGACGGCGTCAACCAGGGACTGGTCCGGCTGCGCGCCCGGGTCGAGTCGCTCTAGAATCCGCGCATGACTACCCCCCTCCCGAAGCCCAAGAAGCCTGGCACCTGGGTCAGCCTGGCCAAGGCGTTCACGTCGTGGCGCACCGCGTCGGTGACGCTGATGTCGTTCTCTTCCGGCATGCCGCTGGGGCTGGTCTGGATCGCCATTCCGGACTGGATGCGCGACATCGGGGTGGACATCCGCATCGTCGGGCTCATCACCCTGGCGCAGGCGCCGTGGACGTTCAAGTTCCTCTGGGCGCCGGTCATGGACCGCTACGTCCCTCCATGGCTCGGGCGGCGGCGCGGCTGGGCGGCCATCACCCAGCTCCTGCTCTTCGTGTTCACCCTGATGCTCGCGGGCGTCGGCGATCATCCGGACACGCCCTGGGTCGTGGCCGCCCTCGCCATGGCCATCGCCTTTGCCGCGGCCAGCCAGGACATCGCGGTCGACGCCTACGCGGTCGACGTGCTCCGCCCCGAGGAGCAGGCGATCGCGGTGGGCGCGCGCAATTTCCTCTATCGCGTGGGCATGATCTGGGTGGCCGGCGGCACCGCCATCACCCTGGCGGGAAGGTACGGCTGGTCCACGGTCAACATCTTCCTGGCCTGCCTCTACCTTCCCATGCTGCTGGTGACCTGGAAGGCTCCCGAGCCGAAAGACGTCGCCGCCGCGCCGACGACGCTCAAGGAGGCGGTCTGGTATCCGTTCCTGGGCTTTCTCACCCGGCATCGAGCCCTGGAGATCCTCGCGTTCGTGGTGCTCTACAAGCTCGCGGACCAGCTCGCGCAGTCGCTCCAGCGCCCGTTCCTGATCGACATGGGCTACAACGAGGTGGACCGCGGCGTGGCGCTGTCGACCGTGGGCGTCTTCGGCAACGTGCTGGGCACGTTCATCGGCGGCCTTCTCACCGCGCCGCTGGGGCTCGGACGCTCGCTCTGGATCTTCGGTTTCTTCCAGATCTTCTCGAACGCCGGCTATGCCCTGATCGCCGCCGAGGGGGAGGTCAACCGCACGCTGATGCTCTCCGCGATCGGATTCGAAACGTTTTCGAGCGGGCTCGGAAGCGGCGCCTTCTCGGTGCTGCTGCTGCGCATGACGCAGAAGCGCTTTTCGGCCACGCAGTACGCGCTCTTTTCCAGCCTGTTCGGCCTGCCGCGCATCCTCGCCGGTCCGATCGCGGGCTTCTCTGCCTATGCCGTGGGTTGGGAGACGTTCTTCTGGGCCACCATGGTGATCGGCATCCCGGGAATGGTGATGCTGTCGCGCTTCGTGCCGTTCACCGCGCGGGAGCCGGAGTTCCGGATCGAGCCGCCGAGGATCCGCCGGCCGCTCACGGCAGGCGAGCTGACGATGCGAGGCCTGGCTGGCACTTTTGTCGGATTCGCCTCGGGCGCGTTGCTCACGGCGCTGCTGTCCGCCCTCAAGGTGGTCAACGACGCGACCAAGGCGGGCACGCAGGCGGCGTTCGACATGTGGACGCCGCTGATCTCGATCGGCCGTCCCGAGAACAACGCGGGCTGGCTCACGCTGATCGGCCTGCTCGTCTGGGGGATCACCTGCGGATTGTTCACCTCCGCGGTCTCGGCGGCGCGCCACGGCGCGGGACAGGAACTGGGGCTCGATCCCGACAGCGAAACATGAACGGCCCCGGTTCCGTCTTATAGGATGGAAGGAGAAAGTGAATGGGTCTTTACCGTTCCCGTAGCAACAAGGTCATCGCCGGCGTGTGCGGTGGCATCGCCGAGTGGCTGGACTGGACCCCCACCGCGGTCCGCGTCACCTACGTTCTCGTCTCACTCGCGTCGCTCGCGTTCCCCGGCACGCTCGCCTACATCATCCTCTGGATCGTGATGCCGAAGGAGCCTCGCGGGGTGTAGCATCGGGGGGATGAACCTCCCCCGAACTCTGGCAGTCGCGCGCGGTGACGAGCCGGCCGACCTGCTGCTTCGCAACGCCCGCCTGGTCAACGTCCTCTCCGGAGAGATCCATCCCGCCGACGTAGCGGTCGCGGGCCCTCTCATTGCCGGTATAGGGACGGGCTACCGGGGACGGCAGGAGATCGACCTCGGCGGGCGGTATCTCTGCCCCGGTTTTCTCGACGCCCACGTCCACATCGAGAGCTCCATGGTGCCGCCGGCCGAGTTCGCGCGGGCCGTGCTGCCGCGCGGAGTGACCACGGTGGTCACGGACCCACACGAGATCGGCAACGTGCTCGGGCTCGAGGGCATCCGCTTCATGCTCGGGGACGCCGCGGGCTCGCCCCTGGACGTGCGGGTCAACGCGCCCTCCTGCGTGCCGGCCACCCACCTGGAGACCTCCGGCGCCCGGCTCGAGGCGGCGGACCTGATCGCTCTGCTCTCCGAGCCCAAGGTGCTCGGGCTGGCCGAGGTCATGAACTTCCCCGGCGTGATCCAGGGAGATCCGGAGATCATCGCCAAGCTCTGCGCCTTCCACGGCCGGGTCGTCGACGGCCACTGCCCCGGCCTCTCCGGTCATCGGCTGTCGGCCTACGCCGCGGCCGGCATCAGCTCGGACCACGAGTGCGTCACGGTCGAGGAGGCACGGGAGAAGCTGCGCGTGGGGCTGGCCATCTTCCTACGCGAGGCGAGCAATGCCCGCAACCTGCGCGATCTCCTCCCCCTGGTGACCCCCGCCAACGAGCGGCGCCTCTGCCTGTGTACGGACGACCGCCATCCCATCGACCTGCTGGGAGAGGGATCGATCGACCACCTCGTGCGCCTCGCCATCGCCGGGGGAGTCGATCCGGTGGCCGCGATCCGCATGGCGACCCTGAACACGGCGGAGCACTACCGGCTGAGGGACCGCGGCGCGGTCGCGCCCGGCCGGCGGGCCGACCTGGTGGTCTTCTCCGACCTCTCCGCCCCGCGCGCCGAGGAGGTCTTCGTCTCCGGCGAGCTGGTGGCGCGGGAGGGCCGGATGGTCCACGACCGCCGGCACCGCCGGTACGACCACCTGCCGCGGACCGTCCACATCGACCCCGAGCGGCTCGATTTCGGTATCAGGGCGGCGGGAACACAAGTCCGGGTGATTGGTGTAATCCCGGACCAGCTCATCACGCACCACCTGACCCGGGAGGTCCCGGTCCATGACGGATGGGCGCAGGCAGATCCGGAGCGGGACCTGCTCAAGATGGCCGTGATCGAGCGCCACCACGGCACGGGCAACATCGGGCTCGGATTCGTGCAGGGAGTCGGATTGACGCGGGGGGCCATCGCGAGCACGGTCGCGCACGACCATCACAACCTGGTGGTCATCGGCGCGGACGACATCTCCATGCGCACCGCGGCGCTGGCCGTGGCCAACGCCGGAGGGGGGTTGGCAGTGGCTTTGGGCGAGCGGGAGCTGTGCGTGCTTCCCCTGCCGATCGCCGGCCTGATGTCAGACTGGGAGATCGACATGGTGCGCGACAGGCTGCAGCGCCTCCTCGACCACTCCCATCGCCTGGGCGCCCGGCTGCGCGATCCCTTCATGGCCATGAGCTTCCTGGCGCTGGAGGTGATCCCCGCGCTCAAGCTCACGGACAAGGGGCTGGTGGACGTGGAGCAGTTCGAGGTGGTGCCGTTGTTTGTATGAAAGGATACCGTCCATGATCGCTTCGGACCTTTCCGCCCATATTTCCGCCACGAGCCGCGAGGCCATGGATGCCGCGGTGCGGGATCTCCAGGCGCACCGGCAGGCCTGGACGCAGGTCCCGGTGCGCGACCGGATCTCCCTGCTGGAGGAGCTGATCCGCAGCTTCCTCCCCGTGGCCGAGCGCTGGGCCGAGGCGGCCATCGAGGCCGAGGGGATCGACACGTCCCTCCCCACCTCCGGCGAGGAGGCGCTGGTCGGCCCCTACTTCGTGATCCGCAACCTGCGCCTGCTCAGGAAGGCGCTCGGGGACGTCGAGGTCCACGGCCGGCCGCGCATTCCCGGCTCGGTGCGCACCCGGCCGGACGGCCAGGTCACGGCCCGGGTCTTCCCCTACGACGTCTGGGACCAGGTCTTCTACACCGGGGTCACCGCCGACGTCTGGATGGAGCCCGGCGTCACGGCCGAGACCCTCCCGGAGACCATGGCCGTGGCCTACAACGCCCGCGAGCGCAAGGGGGCCGTCGCCCTGGTGCTCGGCGGCGGCAACGTCACCTCCATCGGCCCGATGGACGCGCTCTACAAGCTGTTCGTGGAGGACCAAGTCGTCCTCTTCAAGACCCATCCGGCCAACGTCTACACCGGTCCGCTCATGGAAGAGGGTTTCAAGCCGCTGATCGACCGTGGGTTCCTGCGCGTGGTCTATGGCGGTGCCGAGGAGGGCTCCTACCTCGCCCCGCACCCCGGGGTGGACGAGCTCCACATCACCGGCTCGGACCGGACATACGACGCGATCGTATTCGGCACCGGCGAGGAGGGAGCCCGGCGCAAGGAGCGGGACGAGCCCGTGGTGGCCAAGCGCTTCACGTCCGAGCTCGGCAACGTGAGCCCGGTGATCGTGGTGCCGGGCCCCGAGGGCTCCTGGAGCGAGACCGACCTCGCCTACCACGCCGTGAACCTGGCGACCATGCTGACCAACAACGCCGGGTTCAACTGCAACGCATCGCGGGTGATCATCCAGCACGCCTCGTCGCCGCAGAGGGAGCCGCTGCTGGCGGCCATCCGCGAGGCCCTGGGAAAAGTGCCCACGCGCAAGGCCTGGTATCCGGGGGCCGCGGACCGCTACGACGCCTTCATGAAGGCCCATCCCGAGGCCGAGCGCTTCGGCGAGCGCAAGGGGAACCACCTCCCCTGGGCGCTGATCCCCGGGGTCCCGCCGGAAACCAGGGACGACATCTGCTTCCGCACCGAGGCGTTCTGCGGCGTCTGCGCGGAGACCGCCCTCCCGGCAAGCAACACGGCCGAGTTCATCGACCGCGCCGTGGACTTCTGCAACGACACGATCTGGGGGACTTTGAACGTGACCCTCATCGTCCACCCCTCCTCGTTGCGCGACCCCGCGGTCAAGGAGGCCCTGGACCGCGCCGTGGCCAACCTCCGCTACGGCACGGTATCGATCAACATCTGGGCGGCGGCGGGGTTCGGTCTGGTGGTGACGCCCTGGGGGGCCTTCCCGGGCCATACCCGGCGGGATATCCAGTCCGGCTCGGGCACGGTCCACAACATCCTCATGTTCGCCCGCCCGCAGAAGACGGTGATCCAAGCCCCGTTCCGGGTCTGGCCCAAGCCGATCTGGTTCGCGAGCCACAGGACGGCTCACAGAATCACCCCGAAGCTGGCGCATTTCGAGGCGGCGCCGTCCTGGGCGAAGTTGCCGGGGATTCTGGGGCCTGCGATTCGAGGATAGAGGGGGTCAGCGGCGGGCGGCGATGAGCCCTGCCCGGCGGAAGCCCGCGGCATTCACCGACTGCAGCACCCACCTCACCTGCGCGTAGCGCACGTGCCGGTCCCCCTTCACGATCACCGGACGATTGGGGGTGAGGCTCCAGATTTCCCCCAGCACCCTGTGCAACTCAGCCTGGTCCACCGGCTTGCCGTCCACGGTCAGGCTGCCGTCGGCCAGGATCTCCACGGGGAGCTGCGGCTCATCCAGCGCGAGCACGCCGGGCGTGGAGGCCTCGGCCTCTTTGACGGCAGGCGCCGCGGTGGCCTTCACCATGGGGAAGACCACCAGCAGGACGATCACCAGCACCAGGCCGACGTCGATCAACGGCATCAGGTTGATCTCGGCCTGGATGAGGTCGTGCTTGGGGTGGTGCTGGTGCCGCATGCCTGGGTCCTAGTTTACGCCTGAAAGAAGCGCCGGCGCAGGGGCCTTTTCTTCTTTGCAGCCATAGACCAGAACCGGCGTGCCCACCGGAATCATCCCGGGCAGGCGGTGCGAGGCGAACATGGGGATGCGGATGCAGCCGTGGCTCGCCGGGTAGGGCGGCACGTCCTCGCTGCCGTGGATCGCGATCCCGCCGACGATGTACAGGGGGTTGTGCATCTCCCCGAGCGGGCTCTTCTTCCAGCCCGACATCTTCGAGTAGACCTCCAGGCGTCCACAGGGGGTGACGGCGTGGGTCTCGGGGTAGCCGTTCTCGTAGAAGCGCTTGCCGCTCCCCGAGGAGATCGGCAGGATGTTTCCCACCTTGCCCTCGGCGTCCACCAGGTAGAGAACCTGGCGGGCGAGGTCGATCTCGACATGGGGACCGCCTTCCAGGCGGGGCTTCGGGATGCCCTGCGCCGAGTCGGTCAGGGCGTTGTACTCGGCCCGGGTGAGCGTGCCCGTGGGCCGGGCGCCCTCGACCTTCTGGAAGGCGACGAGCGCTTGCCGCGACGCCGCATCCCAGACGCCGTCGGCCGGCCCGGCCCAGTAGCCGAGCTCCGCGAGCCGCTTCTCCGCCCGCTTGATGTCTTCCTTGGTGAGCGTGTACTTGGACGTTCCCGCGAGGGCTCCACCCGCTCCCAGTACGAGGCACAGCATCGTAACCAAAGCCACCCTTCTCATCCGACGTCTCCTCCCAACTACTCTACGGGCTCTAGCAACAATCCCGCCAGCAGCGCCGCCCTTTCGGGCATGCGGTCGATCACCACGTGCTCGTGGACCGCGTGGGCGCCGTCGCCCACCGCTCCCAGGCCGTCGAGAGTGGCGGCGTGCTCGCTGGTGAAGTTGCCGTCCGATCCTCCGCCGGCCGTGCCCTCCTCCAATTCGAGCCCGAGCCGGCGGGCGCAGCGCTCGGCGGCGTGCCAGAGGGCGCGGTTCCTGGGGTTCGGCTCCAGTGGATACCGGTTCATGCCGCCGGTGATCTCGAAGCTCGTGCCCGGCACGGCCGGCCGCAGCGCCCGGAGAGCGCGCTCGAAAGCCTCGCCGTCCTCGCCGCGCAGCACGCGCACGTCGATCTCGGCCCAGGCCTCGGGAGCGACCACGTTGAAGGTCACTCCGCCGCCGATCAGGCCGGCGTTGACCGTGATGCCGCGGGCCGGATCGGCGAGGTCATAGAGTGCCTGGATCAGATGGGCGAGCGCCAGAATGGCGCTCGCTCCCTTCTCCGGGTCGAGCCCGGAATGGGCGGCGCGCCCCCGCACCGTGACCCGGAAGCGCCAGACCCCCTTGCGCGCGGTCTTGAGCCGCCCTTCGGGTCCCAGGGAAGGCTCCAGCACGAACACACGCCGCACCCGGCGGGCCAGCCGGCGGACGCGGTCCGCCGACTCCAGACTGCCGAGCTCCTCGTCCGAGTTGATGAAGAAGGCCGGC
The DNA here is from genome assembly GCA_036277235.1 of Thermoanaerobaculia bacterium. Taxonomy (GTDB): domain Bacteria; phylum Acidobacteriota; class Thermoanaerobaculia; order Multivoradales; family UBA5704; genus DATMER01. Next base: position 11,741 of record DASUNJ010000690.1, read on the forward strand.
GCCAGCGGCGGCTCCAGGCCCAGGTCCCGGAGGGCTCGAAGGGCGAAGAGCCCCTGCACCAGGCCCGCCTTCATGTCATAGGTGCCGGGACCGTAGAGCCGGCCGTCGCGCAGCTCGACCGGCATGCCGTCGAGGGTGCCCACAGGCCAGACCGTGTCGCAATGGCCGACGAGGAGCTGGCCCGGCTTGCGCGGGTGCGGAGGCGCGGCGAACATCTGCCCTCCGCTGGTCTTCCCCTGCAGGCGGCGGGGACGGAGGCCGATGTCCCGCAGCTCCGCGGCGAGGCGGACGAAGAGCGGCTCCTGGGCGTCGGCGCTGCGGGACGGGGACTCCATCCGGGCCAGCTCGGCCAGCAGCGACGCCATCTCATCGCGCCGGCCGCGCAGGTGGTCAAGGAGTTTGTCCATCGTTCAATCGTATCGGATCGCCGTCACCGGATCGGTGCGGCTGGCACGCCGCGCCGGGAACCAGCAGGCGAGGAGGGAGACCGCGGTCAGCAGCAGGGCGACCCCGAGGAAGGTCGGCGGGTCTTGCGGATCGACGCCCACAAGGATGCCGCCGAGCAGCCTCGCGGTGGGCCAGGCCAGAAGCAGCCCCAGGACAAGCCCGCAGAGGAGCTCGGTCAGCCCCTGGCGGAAGACCAGGCCGAGCACGGTCCCCGGGCGCGCTCCGAGCGCCATGCGGATGCCGATCTCCGGGGTCCGCCGCTCCACCGACAGGGCGAGGACGCCGTAGATGCCGACGGACGCGAGCAACAGCGCGCAGAGGCCGAAGATCGAGAAGGTGGCGGCGAAGAAGCGCGGGAAGAAGCCGACGATCTCGACCGCCCGCTCCATGGAATAGGCGTAGTAGATGGGCAGGTCGCCGTCCATGGCGGCCACGTGATCCCGTGCCCGCTGGGTGATGGTCAGGGGATCGGGATCGCGCGTCTCGATCACCAGGTTGACCACGGCGGAGCCCTCCTGGGAGAGCGGGAGATAGAAGCCCGCGCCCTCGTCCGAGGTGGCGACGTACTCCATGGCGAGGTCGGGCACGACGCCGACCACCGTCCGCCAGGGCTCGTCCCGGCCGTTCAGCGCGATCCGGATGCGGCGGCCGAGCGGCTCCTGCCCCGGCCAGCTCTCGCGGGCGAAGGACTGGTTGACCAGCACCACCGGCAGGCTGCCGGTCACGTCCAGGGGAGCGAAGTCCCGGCCGCGCAGGACCGCGGCCCCGAAACGCTCGAAAAACCCGGTGGAGACGCTCGCCACGTGGGCGACGGGATAGTCCTTCTCGGCGGCGTAGGCCTCGCCCTCCACGGCATAGGCCGACGTGGGCGAGCCGGTGGCCGGGACGTAGCTCCCGGCGGCGGCGGCGAGCACCGCGGGGTCCTCGCGCAGCCGCCGCAGCAGCTCCTCGACGAAGCGCACCCGCTCCGCGTTCCCGGCATAGCGCGACTCGTTCAAGGCGAGCCGCGCGGTGAACAGGCGGGAGGTGCGGAACTCGGTGCGGGTGCTCACGTGGCGCACGTTCTGGATCATCAGGCCGGCGCCTACCAGGAGGGCGCAGGAAACGGCGATCTCCGCCACCGCGATCGCGCGCATCGTCCATCCCATCCGGAGGCTGGTCGAGCGCCCCTCGTCCTTGAGCACGCCGGCGAGACCGGCGCGGGCGGCCTGGAGCGCCGGCACCAGGCCGGAAGCCAGGCCCGCCAGCAGCGTCAGGCCGACCGCGAAGAGCAGGGCGCGATAATCCAGGACGACCTCCACCCAGAAGGGGACGTTGCGCTCGGCAATCAGGGCGGTGAAGGTCCGGACCCCGGCCAGGGCGAGCGGGATCGCCAGGACCGTGCCCAGCGCCGCGGTCAGGAGGGTCTCGACGAGGAGCAGCCGCACGAGCCGGCCGCGGGGAGCGCCCAGGGCCGCCCGGACTGCCATCTCGCGATTGCGTTGCGCGGCGCGCGCCGTGGTGAGCGCCGCCACGTTGGTGCAGCCGAGCACGAGCACCAGCAGGCAGGCCCCCAGCATGACGCGCAGGATTCCCGCCGGTCCGTCGCCGAGGTACTTCTCGGTGTAGGGTTGGACCACGGCGACGCGCCCCTGGTTGGTCACGGGGAGCTCCGCGGCCAGGGCGCCGGCGATCCCCGTCATCTCCGTCCGCGCCTGCTCCAGGGTGGCGCCGTCCCGCAGACGGCCGAAGACCTCGACCGCCTGTCCCGCCCCCCCGCGCGGTAGTCGATTCGGATCGAGGCGCAGAGGTTGCCAGATCTGCTGGTGCAGCGGGAAGCCGAAGCCCTTCGGCATGACGCCGACGACCGTGGCCGGCATGCCGTTGACCCGCACCTTGCGGCCGACCACCTCCGGATCGCCGCCGTAGCGGGCCTGCCAGATCCCCCAGCCGAGGACCACGGCCCGCTCGGCGTGCGGCGAGTCCTCGCCGGCGAGGAAATTGCGGCCCAGGACCGGCCGGACCCGCAGGAGATCGAAGGCATTGGCACTGACGTAGGCTCCCTCGGCCCGCTCCGGATGGCTGTCGCCACTCAGGTTCGTGGTCTCGAGATAGAAGGCGGCGAGCCCCTCGAAGGAGGTCTGGCGCCGGCGCCATTCCAGGAAGTCCTGCAGGTAGACCCCCAGGCTCGGCTGGTCCTCGGACGGCTTCCGGAGCCGGTCCTCGCTCTCCAGGTGCAGGAGCTGCTCGGGCTCCTCGAACGGAAGGCCGCGCACGACGATGCCGTAGATCATGCTGAACACGGCCGTGGACAGCCCGATGCCCAGCGCGAGCGCGGTCACCGCGGCCAGGGTCTGGCCCGGAGTCCTGGCGAGACGGCGGATGCCGAAGCGCGCATCGCGCGCCAATCCGTTCATGGGAGACGAACGGTACCAGACTCCGGGCTTGCAGGGGCGCCCCTTGTGGGCGCCCTAATCGTACCGGATGGCCACCAGCGGATCGGTGCGGCTGGCACGCTGGGCGGGGACCCAGCAGGCGAGCAGCGCAACGCCGGCGAGCAGCAGGCAGACCCCCACGAAGGTCGGCGGGTCGTACGGTTTCACCCCGACCAGGAAGCCGCCGAGCATCTTCCCCACGAACCAGGCCGGGACGAGCCCCAGCGCGAGCCCGAGGAGGAGCTGCAGCATGCCCTGCCGCAGGATCAGGCCGAGCACGCTGCCCTGCTGCGCGCCGAGCGCCATGCGGATGCCGATCTCCTGCGTGCGTTGCTCGACCGAGAAGGCGATCACGCCGTAGATCCCCACCGAGGCGAGCACCAGCGCGACCAGGCCGAAGATCGCGAACAGCGTGGCGAACAGGTTCTGGAAGAAGCCCGCCTGCGCCACCACCTCCTCCATCGAGCGGACGAAGTAGATGGGCAGGTCCTTGTCCAGGGAGGTCACATGCGCCCGCACCTTTTCGGTGATCGCGAGCGGGTTCGCTTCGCGGGTGCGCACGACCAGGCTGACGAAGGCGGGGCAGTCCTGCGCCAGGGGGAGGTAGAAGCCTTCCGGGCCGAAGTCGTTGTCCTCGATCTCGGCCATCCCCAGGTCCGGGACCACCCCGATCACCGTGCGCCAGGGCTCGGCCGCGGGATCGTCGGCCTCGGCGAACCGGATGCGCCGGCCGATCGGGTCCTGCCCGGGCCAGAACTTCTCGGCGAAGCTGCGGTTGACCAGCGTCACCGGCAGGCTGGTGAGGGTGTCCCGCGCGTCGAAGTCGCGTCCCCGGAGGACCTCGCCGCCAAAAGTGCGGACAAACCCCGAGGAGACCCAGGCGATGTGCGCCCGCGGCTGGTCCTCCTCCTTGGGATAGGTGGCCCCTTCCATCGCGAAGCGCGGCGCCCAGGTTCCCGCCGCGGGCAGGTAGGTGCTGGCCGCGGCCGAGACCACGGCGGGGTCCTCCCGCAGCCGGGTCAGCAGCGTGTCGAAGAAACGCACCCGCTGCGCCTCTTCCGGATAGGCCGACTCGAACAGGGCGATGCGGCTCGTGAACAGGTTCGCGGTGTCGATGTCGATCCGGTCGTCCATCTTGAGCACGTTCTGGATCATCAAGCCGGCGCCGATCAGGATGATGCAGGAGAGGCCCACCTCCGCGATCACCACCCCACGGGTGAACATACCCATGCGGAGGCTGGAGGAGCCCCGGCCCTCGTCCTTGAGCACCTCGTTGACGTCGGTCCGCGAAGCCTGGTACGCGGGCACCAGGCCGGAGACCACCCCGGCGAACAGGGTCGCCCCCAGGGCGAAGAGCAGGGCCACGGGATCGATGGCGATCTTGATCCAGAACGGCGGCTGCGTGTCCACGATGGCCGCGTTGAAGGCCTTGATCCCGACGTAGGCGAGCAGCACGCCGAGGAGGGCTCCCACCAGCGAGAGCAGCACGCTCTCGGTCAGGAGCTGACCGATCAGGCGCCGGCGGTCCGCCCCCAGGGAGGAGCGGATGGCGATCTCCCGAGTGCGTTTCGAGGCGCGGGCCATGATCAGGCTGGCCACGTTGACACAGGCGAGCAGCAGGACGGCAAGGCAGATCGCCATCATGACCGTGAGGAGGGCGCGGGGCTCTTCGCCCATGTACTCCTCGGTGTAGGGCTTGATCACCGCGCCGCGACCCTCGTTGGTTTCGGGGAACTCCTTGGCCAGCGCCTGAGTGATGCCGCCGAGCTCGGCCCGCGCCTGCTCGATGGAGACCCCGTCGCGCAGCCGGCCGAAGACCTCCAGGGTCTCCCCCCGTCCGCGCGCCGTCTTCAGCGGATCGAGGCGCATCGGCACCCAGATCTCCTGGGAGATCGGGAAGGCGAAGCCCTGCGGCATGACGCCGACGATCGTCCCCGCCTGGCCGTTGACCCGGACCTTGCGGCCGACCACCTTCGGATCGCCGTTGTAGCGCTTCTGCCAGACCCCCCAGCCCAGGACCACGACCGGCTCGGCGCCCGGGGAGTCCTCGCCGGGCTGGATGCCCCGGCCGATCAGCGGCCTGGCGCGCAACAGGCTGAAGCTGTTGGCGCTCATGAAGGCTCCTTCGTACCGCTCCGGCTTCTCGTCGCCGCTCAGGTTGACGGTGCCCTCGTAGAACCCGCCCAGGTCCTCGAACGACTTCTGGCGCTTGCGGATCTCCACGTAGTCCTGGAGGAAGACCTCCAGGCTCTGCTGGTCCTTGGACGGATTGTTGTTCTCGATGTGCACCAGCCGCTCGGACTCCTCGAAGGGGAGCCCGCGGAGAATGGCACCGTAGACGATGCTGAACATGGCCGTCGAAAGGCCGATACCCAGGGCGAAAGCCAGCACCGCGGCCAGGCTGAGGCCGGGGTTCTTGGCCAGCATGCGGATGCCGTAACGAAGATCGCGCGCCAATCCTGTCATGGAAGACCCTCCAGGGAGTCTTACGAGCCGGCGGCGAAAAATGTTACAAGCCGGGGTTTTCCACCTTCCCGTCCTCGAGCGGCCTCCAGGTGCTCTCGCTCTCGTCGAAGGCGGGCAGGTTGGGCATCACCCCGCGGGCGGCGTTGACGTGCCAGCCCCAGAGGAGCGCCCATTTGAGGTAGGTGCCGTACGCCTGCAGCATGCAGAAGACCAGGCCGTGCATGCCGTCCAGAATGCCGAGCTGGAAGACGTAGGTGCGCAGGAAGCGCCAGATCGAGCGGCCGAAGATCTCCGGGAAGCCGGCCTTGCGGCCCTCCTTCCAGTTCTGGGCCGCGCCCCAGAAGCTGTACTTCTCGATGCGGCGGGCGTACTCGTCGAACGAATCCGTCATGTAGTGGATCATGACGTTGCGCAGCACAGGCGCCGGGCCGCGGGTGATCATGTCGGCGTGCACCCGGCGGTTGGGGTAGCGGGCGGTGCCACGCCGCACCAGGCGCACCACCCGGTCGTGCTGCCAGCCGGAGAAGCGGATGATCCGGTTCATGAAGTAGACCTGGCGCTTGATCGTGTAGGCGTCGTGCTGCGGCCACGAGGCGAGGAGCTCCTCGATCTCCTTCTGGAGCGCCGGGGTGCAGCGCTCGTCGGCGTCGAAGATCAGGATCCACTCGTTCTGCACCTGGTCCATGGCCCAGTTCTTCTGCGCCGCCGAGCCGAAGTAGGTGCGCTGGTGGAAGCGGACCTTGCCGTAGCGCTGGGCGATCTCCGGCGTGCGGTCGGTCGAGAAGGAGTCCACGAGCAGGATCTCGTCGCACCAGAGGAGCGACTCGATGCAGCCGGCGATGTGCTGCTCCTCGTTGAGCGTGGTGACGATTGCCGAGACCTTGGGACGGCCGGCGGGGATCTGCTCTGCCATAGACGCGGTAGCGTATCACCGCTCCCCCACCGGGCAGGTTCGGAATACAATGCCCCGCAGTGCGCGCCTACCTGGTGTTCCTGATCCTGCTCGGGCTGAAGATCGCCGCCCGGATCTTCTACCGCGTGGACCTGCAATGGATCGGGGACCCTCCGCCCGACCGCTGGCGCCATCACCGGGTCGTCGCGCTCCTCAACCATACCAGCCTCTACGAGCCGCTCTTCCTGGGAGGGGTCCCCAACTCCTTCCTCTGGCGGCTGGCCCGCCACGGCGTGGTCCCCATCGCCGCCAAGACCGCCGACCGCGCCGTGGTCGGCAAGTTCTTCGGGCTGATCGCCCAGAACGTCATCTCCATCACCCGCGAGCGCGACGAGACCTGGGCCGAGGTCCTGCGGAAGATCGATCCGGACGCCATGGTGGCCATCCTCCCCGAGGGGCGGATGAAGCGGGCCAACGGCCTGGACTCGGAGGGGCGGCCGATGACCGTGCGCGGCGGCATCGCGGACATCCTGGAATCGATCGGCGAGGGGCGGATGCTCATCGCCTACAGCGGCGGCCTCCACCACGTCCAGGTCCCGGGCGAGAAGAACCCGCGCATGTTCCAGACGGTCCGCGTGCGCACCGAGCTGGTGGACATCGGGCCCTACCGGGAGGAGAGGATGGCCGTCTACGGCGCCAAGGGGTTCAAGAAGGCCGTGGCCGAGGACCTGGCGCGGCGGCGCGACCTCCACTGCCCGGTCGAGCCGCACACGGACTCGCCGGAGAGGGTTTCAGGCACCCTCCATGCAAGCAAATAGCCCCGTGTTCGGACGCGGCATCCATCTCTTCACCATCTTCGGATTCTCGGTCCGGCTCGACCCGAGCTGGTTCATCGTGGCCGTGCTCGCCACGTCGAACCTGGCTACCCAGGCCTTCCCCACCCAGAACCCGGGCCTGTCCCGATCCACCTACTGGTGGATGGGGGTGGCGGGAGCCCTGCTCCTGTTCGCCTCGGTCGTGGTGCACGAGCTGGCCCACTCGCTGGTGGCGCGGCGCTACGGCGTTCCCATGCGGGGCATCACCCTGTTCCTCTTCGGCGGCGTGGCCGAGATGTCGGCCGAGGTGCCCAGCCCCAAGGCGGAGTTCTGGATCGCCATCGCCGGCCCGGCCATGAGCTTGGCCATCGCTCTCGCCGGCTTCGGGCTGAGCTTCGCGGGCGAGGGAATGGGGCTGCCCGAGCCCGTGCTGGGCGTGGTGACCTACCTGGCGATGATCAACGCGATGCTGGTCGCGTTCAACATGGTCCCCGCCTTCCCTCTCGACGGCGGACGCGTCCTGCGCTCCATCCTCTGGCACTTCAAGGGGAGCCTGCGCCGCGCCACCCGCATCAGCTCGCAGATCGGCTCCGGGTTCGGCTTCCTGCTCATCGCGCTGGGCGTCTGGTTCGTGATTCAGGGCAACTGGAGCGGGATCTGGTTCTTCCTCCTCGGTCTGTTCCTGCGCAACGCGGCGCAGATGTCCTACCAGCAGCTCCTCCTGCGCCGGGCCTTCGAAGGCGAGCCGGTCGCCCGCTTCATGCAGACCAATCCGGTCACCGTGCCGCGCCAGATCTCGGTCGCCGAGCTGGTCCAGGACTACATCTACCGCCACCACTACAAGATGTACCCGGTGCTCGACGACTCCGGCCGCCTGCTCGGCTGCGTCACCGCGCGGCAGGTCAAGGAGCTGCCCCGCGAGGAGTGGGAGAGCACCACCGTCGGCGCCCTGGCGAAGCACTGCAACCCGGAGAACGTCGTGCGACCCGACACCGACGCCATGGAGGCCCTTTCCGCCATGAGCCGCAACGGCATCTCCCGCCTCATGGTCGCCGAGGGAGATCAGCTCCTGGGCATCCTCACCCTCAAGGATCTGCTGCGGTTCTTCTCGCTGAAGATGGAGCTGGAGCAGACCTAGGACGGTATCAGGTCCGGAGGCGGGGAATGGCGCGGAGCAGCCGGCGGCGGCGCTTCCGGCGCTCGTCCGGAGTCTCCGTACCCTCCTCCAGCGCCTTGAGCCGGGAGAGCTCCTTGCCGATCTCCGAGTTGACCTCGCCCCCCATCAGGATGGCGAACCCCGTGAAGTAGAACCAGGTCAGGAGCACGATGATCGCGCCCACCGATCCGTAGGCCGTGCTGTAGGCGTGGAAGTAGGACAGGTAGAGGCGCAGGCCGAAGGAGGCCAGCAGCCAGAGGGACACGGCGGTAATGGCGCCCGGGGTCCCCCACTGGCGGCTCGAGCCCTCCCCCAGGTTGGGCGCGTAGTTGTAGACCATCTCGAAGGAAATGATCACGAACACCAGCACCAGCGGCCACCGCATCACGTGCCAGGCCACCGCCACGAACGGACCCAGGTACTCGGCCAGCAGGCCCGCGATGGCCCCGCCGTAGAAGATGGCGCCCAGGGCGCTGATGATCAGGGCCGCGAAGACGATCGTCAGGACGACCGAGATGATCCGCCGCTTCCACCAGCGGCGGGTCTCCTTCAGGCCGCAGGCGATGTTGAGCGTCCGGCCCACGGCGATCATGCCGTTCGAGGCGATCCAGATCGCGGCGAACAGGCTCAGGTAGAGCTTCCACCCGCTGCGCGCCACGGTGATCTCCCTCAAGGTGTCGCCCAGGAGGGACGTCACCTCCTGGCTGGGGGAGATCCGGGCGAGATACCAGAACAGGTTCCAGCGCAGGGCGGTGCTCGCCCCGGCCAGGTAGCCCAGCAGGGTGGTGAGGAACAGGAGCAGCGGGAAGACCGAGAAGAGGAAGAAGTAGGCCAGCTCGGCGCAACGCCCGAGCAGCTCGTCCTCGAAGATCTGGCGCCAGAGCCGCACTCCCAGCTCTTTCCAGGTAAGACCGCCGCGTGTCCAGAGAGAGGTCATGGCCACATCATGTCACCGGAGAAACTCCATCGCCTCGCCGGTGCTAGCATCACCGCTGCAAAAGAGCGGCCTGAGGGGAGAGGCATGGAACAGAAGAAGGCTATTGCACGGATCGACAAGCTACGCTCGGAGATCCGCCACCACGACTACCTCTACTATGTCAAAGACGCGCCGGACATTTCCGACGAGCAGTACGACAAGCTCTACCGGGAGCTGGTCTCCCTGGAGGAGGAGCACCCGGACCTCGTCACCGACGACTCCCCGACCCAGCGCGTCGCGGGCCAGCCGCTGACCAGCTTCCCTACGATCGAGCACGCGGCCCCCATGCTCTCCCTGGACTCGGACCAGTCCGAGGCCTCCCTGCGCCGCTTCGACGAGCGGCTGCGCAAGGGGCTCGGCGGAGACTTCCCCGTGGAGTACGTGCTGGAGCCCAAGCTGGACGGCGCCTCGCTGGAGCTGGTCTACCAGGACGGCATCCTCCTCCAGGCGTCCACCCGGGGTGACGGCCGCCGCGGCGAGGGGATCACCGCGAACGTCCGCACCATGCAGAGCGTCCCCCTCCGTCTGAGGGCGACCGAGCGCCCGGTGCCGCCGTTCCTCTCCATCCGCGGCGAGGTCATCATGCGCTCGGAGCAGTTCGACAAGCTGAACGAGAGGCTCATGGCCGAGGGCAAGGAGCCGTTCGCCAACCCGCGCAACGCGGCGGCCGGAGCCCTGCGCCAGCTCGATCCCCAGCTCACCGCCTCCCGTCCCCTGGAGCTCTACGCCTACGACATCCTGGCCTCCGAGGAGCTGGACCTCGCCACCCAGTGGGACGTGCTTCAGGCGCTCAAGGACTGGGGGCTGCGCGTCAATGGCCTCGCCCGGAAAGCGAAGACCCTGGACGACATCCTCGAGTACCACAAGAGATTGGAGGAGCAACGGGATGATCTGGGTTACGAAATCGACGGCATCGTCATCAAGCTGAACGATCTGGAGGCGCGGGAGGTCCTGGGGTGGACGACCCGCCACCCGCGCTGGGCCTTCGCCTTCAAGTTCCCGCCACGCAAGGAGATCACCCGCATCCTCTCGATCCTCCCCAGCGTCGGCCGCACGGGGGTCGTCACCCCGGTCGCGATCATGCTGCCGGTCGAGATCGGAGGCGTGACCGTCTCCCGCGCCACCCTCCACAACCGGGAGGAGGTCGCCAGGAAGGACGTGCGCGAGGGCGACCGGGTGCGCGTGCAGCGGGCCGGCGACGTCATTCCCCAGGTCATCGAGCGCATCGAGGAACCCGACCGCGAGCGGGCGCCCGAGTGGCGGATGCCGGACGTCTGCCCCTCCTGCGGCACCCCCCTCACCGAGCGCGGCCCGTTCACGGTCTGCCCCAACAGCTTCGAGTGCCCGGCCCAGCTCGCCGGCCGCATCGTCCACTTCGCCTCGCGCAACGCCCTCGACATCGAAGGGCTCGGCGACGAAACGGCCAAGCTCTTCGTGTCCGAGGGGCTGGTCAAGCAGCTCCCCGCCCTCTTCGACCTGCGGGCCGACCAGCTCGTCAAGCTCGAAGGATTCGCGGAAAAATCGGCCACCAAGCTGGTGGAGGCGCTGCGCAAGGCCGCGTCCAAGGTGGAGCTGGCGCGCTTCCTCTACGGCCTCGGGATCCCCGAGGTGGGCACGGCCGTCGCGCGCGATCTCGCCCGGCACTTCGGCTCGTTCGAGCGCGTGCGCACGGCGGACGAGGCCGCTCTCCAGGAAGTCCAGGGGATCGGGCCGCGCATGACCGAGCAGATCACGGCCTTTTTCGCCCAGCCGGACAACGCGGAAGTCCTGGACGCGCTCGTGCTGAAGCTCAGCCTTCAGGAAGAGCAGTCCAAGCCGGCGGCCGGCTCCGTACAACCGTTTGCGGGGCTCAAGTTCGTCTTCACCGGCGGCCTGTCCCGCTTCTCCCGCAAGCAGGCCCAGGAATACGTGGAATCCCTGGGCGCCCGCGCCACCGGGTCGGTCAGCAAGTCCACCGACTACGTGATCGTGGGCGAGGATGCCGGGTCGAAAGCCGAGGACGCGCAGAAGCTGGGCGTCAAGACCCTGGATGAAAACGGCTTCGTCGAGCTGTTACGGGAGAATGGAGTGAACCTGGACTGAAGGGGGATATCGTCCGTGAGAACCAAAGCTCTGCTCACCCTGCTCCTGCTCGCCGGGAGCCTCGCCTGCGACTCGACGGCCCCGGCAGCGGCCGCAGAGAAGAAAGGAAATACCGTGAACGCAGCCAACAGCACCGAGAAGGTGGTCAAGACCGAGGAGGAGTGGAAGAAGATCCTCACTCCGGAGGCGTACCACGTGCTCCGCAAGAAGGGCACGGAGCGCGCGTTCAGCAACGAGTACCACGACCACAAGGGCAAGGGCACGTACGTCTGCGCCGGCTGCGGCCTGCCGCTGTTCAGCTCGGCGACCAAGTACGACTCGGGCACCGGCTGGCCGAGCTTCTGGCAGCCGATCGACCCGAAGGCCGTCGGCACCGAGGAGGACCGCAGCTTCTTCTCGGTCCGCACCGAGGTGCACTGCGCCCGCTGCGGCGGCCACCTGGGCCACGTCTTCACCGACGGCCCCCGCCCCACCGGCCTGCGCTACTGCATGAACTCGGTGTCGCTGAAGTTCGTCCCCGACAAGTAAGCCCCTCCCAGGGGCGGGCCACCCCGCCCCTGCAACCTTTCCCCCGCACCCCCGTATCTTCCCCTTGACAATCTACAGGAGTCTGCTGCATCCTTCCTGTAGACGATCTAGGAGAGACAATGAGCAAAGCCAAGTCCGACCTCCTGCAGGGCACGCTGGACATGCTGATCCTGAAGACCCTCGCTCTCGAGGCTGCCCATGGATGGGGGATCGCCCAGCGCATCCAGCAGGTTTCCCGGGAGGTGCTCCAGGTGAACCAGGGTTCCCTCTACCCCGCGCTCTACCGGCTGGAGCACCAGGGGTGGATCGCCGCCGAGTGGGGCACCTCGGAGAACAATCGCAAGGCCAAGTTCTACCGCCTGACCCAGGAGGGCCGGCGCCAGCTCGACGCCGAGACCGAGAACTGGGAACGCATCTCCGCCGCCATCGACCGCATCTTAGAGACCGCCTAGGAGAGATCCGTCATGCAAGGAATCCGGATGAGCCTGAGATCGCTCCTGTTCAAGAGCCGCGCGGAGAGGGAGATGGACCAGGAGCTGAGCTTCCACATCGAGATGCAGACCGCCTTGAACGTCCGCAAGGGGATGAGCCAGGAGCAGGCGCGCACCGAGGCCCTGCGCGAGTTCGGCGGCGTGGAGAAGTTCAAGGAGCAGTGCCGCGAGGCGCACGGCGGACGCCGGCTGGAGCAGCTCCTCCAGGATCTCCGCTTCGGCGTCCGGATGCTGCTCAAGCAACCTGGTTACTCGGCCCTGGTGGTGCTCATCCTGGCGCTCGGCATCGGCGCCAACACCGCCATCTTCAGCGTGGTCAACGGCGTGCTCCTCCGTCCCCTCCCCTACCCGCAGGAAGACCGCCTCGTGGTCCTGCGCCAGAGCGCCGCCTTGACCGGCCAGGAGGATGTCGGCGTCTCGCCCGTGGAGATGGCCGACTACCGCGCGCGCAGCCGCGCTCTGGCCGACCTCGTGGAGCATCACAACATGTCGTTCACCCTGCTCGACCGGGGCGAGCCCCGGCGCGTCCGGACCGGCGTGGTGTCTTGGAGCTTCTTCGACGTGCTCGGGGTCAAGCCCATCCTCGGCCGCACCTTCCGGCCCGAGGACGAGAAGCCGGGCGCCGAGCCGGTCCTGATCCTCAGCCACGAGTACTGGCAGAGCCAGGGCGCCGATCCCAAGGTCGTGGGCCGGGCCATGGAGATGAACGACAAGACCCACACCGTGATCGGGGTCCTACCGCCCGTGCCGCGCTACCCCACCGAGGACGAGGTCTATATGCCCACGACCGCCTGCCCGGCCCGCTCCGGCGAGCACGCGCGCACGATGCGGGACGCGCGCATGCTCACCGCCTTCGGCCGGCTGCGCTCCGGCATCCCACTGGCCCAGGGCCGCGCCGACCTCGCCGCGGTCTTCGGGCAGCTCCGCGCCGACCACCCCGAGGACTACCCCACCGCGGAGGGCTTCCAGGCCGCGCTCCTGCCGCTGCGCGAGGAGCTGGTGCGCGAGGCCCGGCCCAAGCTGCTGATCCTGCTCGGCACGGTCGGCCTGGTGCTGCTGATCGTCTGCGCAAACGTGGCCAACCTGGCGCTGGCCCGGCTCCTCCACCGCCAGCGGGAGCTCGCGCTGCGCACCGCGCTCGGCGCCGGCCGCGGCCGGATCGCGCGCCAGCTCCTGACCGAGAGCGCGCTCCTCGCCCTCGCCGGCGGTGCGGCCGGGCTCCTGCTGTCCATCCCCGCCCTGCGCCTCCTCACGGCCTTCGCGGCCCGCTTCACGCCGCGCGCCTACGAGATCGGGGTCGACGGCACGGTCCTCCTCTTCACGGTCGCGGTGTCGCTCTTCACCGGCCTGCTCGCCGGCATGGCGCCCGCGTTCTCGCGCCAGGACCCGACGGCCATGCTCAAGGAGGGAGGCGACCGCGGGACGGCCGGAGGCAGGAGCCTGCGGACGCGCAACCTCCTGATCGTGTTCCAGCTCGCGGCTTCGTTCATGCTCCTGATCGGCGCCGGGCTCACCCTGCGCAGCTTCTGGGAGCTGGGGCAAGTCGATCCGGGCTTCCGGCCCGAGCGCGTGACCACCGCGGGCTTGCACCTCGACTGGAACCGGTACGACACCGAGGAGCGGCGCTGGGTGGTCCTCGACGACCTCCTGAGGCGGGTGAAGGCCCATCCAGGCGTGATTTCCGTGGCTCTGGGCTCGGCCTACCCTCTCGACGGCGAATCCACTCCCTGGACCAACGAGCTGCTTGTCGAGGGCCACCCCCCGAGGCCGGGAGAGGCCGCGGCCCCGGTCGACCTGCGCATCGCGAGCACCGACTACTTCAACACACTCGGCATCCCCATCCTCGAGGGCCGGGTCTTCACCGACGCCGACCATGCCGACGCCCTGCCGGTCGCGGTCGTCAACCGTTCGCTCGCCCACCGCTTCTGGGGCGATCGCAGCCCGATCGGCCAGCGCATCTCGCTCGACGGCGGCGAGAACTGGCGCACGGTCGTGGGGATGGTGGGCGACGTCAAGCAGTACGGGCTCGACAGCAAGGCCGCCGACGAGATCTACCGGCCGTTCGCCCAGTACGCCATCGGCGGCGGCAACCTGCTGGTGCGGTCCGACCTGCCGCCCGTCACGATCGAGAAGCTGGTGCGGGATTCCATGCGTGCGATCGACCCCGAGCAGCCGGTCGACGGCGTCCGCACCCTGGAGGAGGCGCGCGCCGAGTCGCTCGCGCCCTCGCGCCTGACCACGACGCTGCTGGGGGTCTTTGCCGTCCTCGCTCTGGTGATCACGGCGGCGGGCATCGCCGGCATCCTGGCCTTCTCGGTCAGCCAGCGGACGCACGAGATCGGCATCCGCATGGCCCTCGGAGCCGTGCCGGGCGACGTCCGTTTCATGATCCTGCGGCAGGCGGCGATGCTGGTGATCCCCGGTCTGGCCCTCGGAATGGCCGGGGCCCTGGTGCTCACCCGCGTGCTCTCCAGCCTGCTCTTCGGGGTCGAGCCCACGGACCCGGTCACGTTCGTGGCCGTCTCCCTGCTCCTCCTCGGCGTCGCCGCGGTGGCCTGCTTCGTCCCCGCGCGCCGAGCTACGGAAATCCACCCGATGATTGCCTTGCGCAGCATGTAACTTCAAAGGAGCTTGATCATGAGATCCGTACGCTGGCTCTTCGTGTGTCTTCTTCTCGCCCTCTGTGCCTCGCTCGCGCTTGCCCTGCCAGACGAGGCTTGGGTATGTCCCATGGAGGAGCACGCTGCCGAGGTCCATGACGCCGCGGGCACTTGCCCGAAGTGCGGCATGGACCTCATCACCAAGACCGAGTCCGACCGCCGGGCTGCCTCGCGCCGCGACGTGGCCATCCTCCTGTTCGAGGGCGTCCAGATCATCGACTACACCGGGCCCTACGAGGTCTTCGGCCATGCCTGGACCCCGGACGGTCCCGCCTTCCGCATGTACACCGTGGCCGAGAAGGCCGGGCCGATCACGACCAACATGGGGATGAGCGTGAACCCGCGCTATACCTTCGCGGACGCGCCGAAACCGGACATCCTGATCCTCCCCGGCGGCGGCGTGCCACCCCACCTCGACAACCCGGCCGTGATGGCCTGGGTCAAGGAAGCCGCGAAGGACGCCGAAGTGGTGCTCTCGGTCTGCAACGGCGCCTTCTTCCTCGCCAAGGCCGGGCTCCTCGACGGCCTGGAGGCCACCACCTTCGCCGGCCTGATCGACGAGCTGCGGACCGCCGCGCCCAAGGCCCGGATCGTCGACGACAAGCGCTGGGTGGACAACGGGAAGATCATCACCACGGCCGGCCTGTCGTCGGGGATCGATGGCTCGCTCCACGTCATCGAGAAGCTGATGGGCCGGGGGTACGCCCAGCGCGCGGCCCTGGGGATGGAGTACAACTGGCAGCCCGAGCTGAACTGGGCCCGCGCCGCCCTGCCCGATCGCATGGTGCGCGTCGACACGCCCCGCGGCCTGCCGGTCGAGCCGCTCCTCACCCAGGGGACTACCGACCGTTGGGAGAAGCAGTGGTCCGTCGCCACCGACCAGACTCCCGCCGGCTTCCAGAAGCAGGTGGACCAGCTCCTGGAGACCTCGAACCAGTGGACCCGAGAATCTGGCGGAGCCTGGACGTTCAAGGACAATCAGGGCCGCGCCTGGAACGGCACCGCCGCGGTGGAGCCGCTCGCGCCCGGCAAATTGAAGCTCACGATGAAGATCGCGCGGCGCGCCTGAGGCCGGAACCCAGCGGGTAGACCCCTCTACCCAGCGGGTAGACCCCTCTACCCAACGGGTAGACCCCTCTACCCAACGGGTAGACCCCTCTACCCAACGGGTAGACCCCTCTACCCAACGGGTAGACCCCCCTACCCAGCGGGTAGACCCCTCTACCCAACGGGTAGCTATGGCTACCCGGCAACTTATTACTACAGAGCAAGCACTTGCGTTGCGGATCTCGGACCTGGACACGTGCCTGGACACGTGCCAGGCGAACGTTCGGATCCAGACGCAGTCGCAGTTGACCGCGGCCAAGCAGATGCCTCCCCCGGAGCTGGGGAGGTAATGGTCGAGGGTCAGCGCCTGATGACGGTGCTGAAGCTGGCGGTCAAGCAGCACTACGGCATCGACTCGGAGAAGCTGGCGGAGTTCGGCCTCCAGCCGTTCACGGGAGGCCCGGCGGAAAGCAACCGTTGGGAATCTCGCCAGACAGTCTCCATCCTTGAGCCTGGCCGCCACCCACAGCGCCTGGCGGGGGTGAGGGGTTTTCCTTTCTGGTCCGTTCTTCTTTCAGCAGCAGCTCGCGAGTCACCCAAAAATCAGGAGGATCGACCATGGTCACCAAGAAAGCAGTGGGAAAGAAAGCACCAGCCAAAGCCTCAGCCGCGTCGACGCAGAAGGTCGTAGAGGACCGGATTGGAAAGAGTATCCGGGAGGCAGCGCAGAAGGAAGGATTGACGGTGGCGGCCCAGCAGTCGGCCAACGTCGACTACTACCTGCTCATCGACTTCGGATTCACGACGTCGACCTTTCAACCCAACAGCGTCCAGTTCTACAGCAATACGCTCGGCTTTCTCTGCTCCAAGCTGATCGACAACGCCTCGCTCGTGTCGCTCGTTCCGATCCTGAACTGCAAGACGGTGAGGGTGACCTGGGATACGACGACGCAGCAGGCCTTGCACGTTTACGGCATGCAGACGAAACCCTGACGCGGTAGCACGATCGCTGTTCCGGCGGGGGGTGAGGCCACCTGCACAGGCTCTGCCTCGCTCCCCGATTCTCTCTACACTCGCCCGCACTATATTTGCGTGCACGCATCGATCTTCTTGGTTGTCAAATCTCAGGCCAGGAGCGTTTCCAAGGCCGGATTCGATTGACGATCCGTAGGCCACTATGAGCCAAGTCGACAGCAACGGGGAGCATCAAGAGCCCACGGCTTCCTTGGCTACAGCGGTCAGCGCCTTGAGCTCGGGACAGTCCTCCCCCTTCTTCACCACCGGCCAGGAGACCCGGCGCCTCGTGAGCGCCGCGTCGAGCCTCTCCCACAGAAGGCGGTGGAGCACCGGCTTGCCCTCCTGAGTCAGCCAGTTGCGCCGCTTCCAACCCGCCAGCCAGCCGGTGGCGCCATTCCTCAGATAGTCCGACAGCGTATAGACCGCCACCGAGATCCCGGGAGGCAGGCGGTCCAGGGCCTCGGATGCGGCGAGCAGGTCGAGCTGGTTCGGGCTCATCCCCTGGGCTCCGCCGGAGAGCACCGTCTCGCTCCCCTCGTGACGCACCAGCGCCGCCCAGCCGCCCCTCTTGCCCGAACCCGCCACCCGCAGGAAGACCTCGGCATCCGGCCGCTCCGTGGAGACCTTCGCGTTCAGCCCGAGGGCGGCGCGCTGCTCGCGGATCGCCAGGGTCGCGAGCTGGTCGGCGCGCTCGTTCCACTTGTTGCCCGCGTGGCCCTTCACCCAGTCCCAGCGGATGTCGTGCCCTCTGATCAGCTCGGCCAGCCGGCGCCAGAGGTCTTCGTTCTGGAGCTCGCCGTCCTTGCGTTTCCAGCCGCGCGCGACCCAGCCGGGGAGCCACTCGGTGATCCCCTTCCTCAGGTATTGGGAGTCGGTGTAGAGACGGACCCGGCAGCGGCGCGTGAGCGCCTCCAGGGCGCGGATCGCCGCGGTCAGCTCCATGCGGTTGTTCGTGGTGTGCGGCTCACCGCCCTTGAGCTCCGTGCTCTTGGCGCTCGCCTCGTGGAGCAGGACCACGCCCCAGCCACCCGGCCCCGGGTTCGGGTCGGCCCCGCCATCCGTGTAAACCGTGACGTCGGTGATCTCGAGCATGGGGGCCGGAATCTATCACCTCGGACAAGCGAGCCCACAAGGGTTGGATCTTGCTTGTAGGGGCGACATTTATCGCGCCGCGCGCGTGATATCTTGTTCTCCCCGGAGGAGACCGCTCCTTGAACAACGCCGAGATCGCCCAGGTGCTCGAGGAGGTCGCCGACGTCCTCGAGATCCAGAACGAGAATACCTTCCGCGTCCGCGCCTACCGCAACGCCGCGCGGACCATCGAGGTGCAGACCGCGCCGTTGTCCCGGCTGGTCGAGGAGGGCAGCCCGCTCACCGACCTGCCCGGCATCGGCAAGGAGATGGCCAACCACATCAAGGAGATGGTCGAGACCGGCACGCTCGGATTTCGCGACCGCCTCCTGGCCGAGATCCCCCGCTCCCTGATCGAGCTCGTGCGCCTGCCCGGCGTCGGTCCCAAGAAGGCCCGGAAGCTCTGGGACGACCTCAAGATCTGTTCCGTCGACGAGCTGGAGGAGGCCGCCAAGGCGGGCCGCATCGCGAGCGTCGCCGGCTTCGGGGCGAAGACCCAGGAAAAGATCCTCGCCGGCATCCAGGAATGGCGCCAGCACACCAGCCGCATGCTCCTCATCGAAGCCGAGCGCTTCGTGGAGCCGCTCGTCGGCTACCTGCGCGCCATCCCCGAGGTCGAGCGCCTGGAAGTCGCCGGCAGCTACCGGCGGCGGCGGGAAACCGTGGGCGACGTCGACCTCCTCGCCATCGCCACCGTGCCCGGCCCGGTCATGGAGGGCTTCCTCCACTACCCGCAGGTGGCCAAGGTCCTGGCGGCCGGCGACACCAAGTCCTCGGTCAATCTCGGCTCGGGCCTGCAGGTGGACCTCCGCGTCGTGCCGCCGGACTGCTACGGCGCGGCCCTGCTCTACTTCACCGGCTCCAAGGAGCACAACGTCAAGCTCCGCCGCCGGGCGGTCGAGCAGGGCCTGCGCATCTCGGAGTACGGAGTCTTCCGTATCCACGAAGACGCCCGTGAGGAATTCGTGGCCGGACGGGAGGAGGCGGACGTCTACGCCTCCGTGGGGCTCCCCTGGATCCCGCCGGAGATGCGGGAGGACCGCGGCGAGATCGAGGCCGCGGTCCGCGGCCCCCTCCCCCGGCTCATCGAGACGGGCGACATGCGGGCCGACCTCCACATGCACTCCATCTGGTCGGACGGCCGCCAGACGATCGAGGAGATGGTGGAGGCCTGCGCGGCGCGCGGCTACGAGTACATGGTCATCTCGGACCACAGCAAGGTGCTCGCGATGACCAACGGCCTGGACGCCTACCGCCTGCGCGAGCAGTGGAAGGAGATCGACGAGGTACGCTCCCGCCACCCGGAGATCCGCATCCTGCGTTCCATGGAGGTGGACATCCTGGCCGACGGCAGTCTGGATCTGGAGGACGAGATGCTGGCCGGGCTCGACCTGGTCCTGGTCTCGCTCCACTCCCGCTTCGACCTGCCGCAAGCGCAGCAGACGGAAAGGGTGCTGCGCGCCCTGGAGCATCCGGAAGTCAACGTCTTCTGCCACCCGACCGCCCGCATCATCAACCGCCGCAAGGGAGTGGAGATGGACCTGGACCTGGTCCTCCGCCGCGCCGCCGAGCTGGGAGTCGCGCTGGAGCTGAACTCCAGCCCGAACCGCCTCGACCTCCGCGACGACCACCTGCGCCTCGCCCGCGAGCTGGGCTGCCGCTTCGTGATCAACACCGACTCCCACCGCACCGTCGAGCTCGACCTGATGCGCTACGGCATCGACCAGGCCCGCCGCGCCGGGCTGGAGCCCCGGCACGTGCTCAACACACTGCCTTATGAGGAGTTTCGGAGGGCGATCGAACGGAAATAGACAATCAGGGAAAGTGCCGGTAGATCTCTTTCCGGTCGAGAATCCTCATGAGGGTGACCTTGTCGCCTTCCACCCTGAGCCCAAGCCGGAGGTCTCCGACTCGAATGCGGAAGAAGCCGCCCTTCCCTTGAAGCTTCTTGAGATGGGGAACCGTATCCAGAGACAGCGAGCGCTCAAGACCCTCGATGACTTGACGAACACGTTCCCGTAGATCCTTGTCCCGGATCCGCTTCAGGTCTCTTGCGAACGACTCCAGGAAGAGGACTTTCAA